>NZ_ATVV01000007.1:0-137959 GCF_000420905.1 Butyrivibrio sp. AD3002
ACCACAATATTTGATTTTAAAGAGCGATAGACGGGGCTCGAACCCGCGGTCTCCACCTTGGCAAGGTGGCGCTTTACCAACTAAGCTACTATCGCATATATATTAAGTCGCATCTGCAACGCAAGTTATATAATACACAAGGATATATGTATTGTCAACAAGAAATTTGATATTATATGCATAATATGAAAATACGCAAAAAGAAGAGTGTTGATAATGGCTATCAGGTTATCCGATTATTTGAAAAATAAATATGGCGAGAAGGTTTACAGATTATCTCTGACTTCAGGTTGTACATGTCCGAACAGAGACGGAAGCATAGTTTTGCCTGACGGGACACATCTTACCGGGGGCTGTACCTTTTGCTCGGAGGGCGGCTCCGGAGAATTTGCAGCTGACATTGCTTCTGTGGATGAACAGATAGAAGATGCTAAAAGACGAATACAAAATAAAACCGATGCGAGGAAGTTCATAGCATATTTTCAGTCATATACCAATACCTATGGAGATGTAGACAGACTAAAAAAGCTGTATCTTGAGACAATCCAAAGAGAAGACATTGAGATTCTCTCTATAGGGACAAGGCCTGATTGTCTTGAAAGAGAAGTGCTTCAAATGCTGAGGGAGCTAAGGGAGATAAAACCAGTGTGGATTGAGCTTGGCCTTCAGACGATTCACGAGGAAACTGCTGAGCATTTTCACAGGGGATATACTATCGAGGTATTTGAGGAAGCATATAAAAATCTTAAAGAAGCAGGGATAGAAGTAATTGTTCATGTGATTTTCGGATTACCCGGTGAGACTAAGGAGGATATGCTGGAAACTGTAGGCTATCTTTCAGATTTGGAGCCTTCGCTTGATGGAATAAAGTTGCAGAATCTGCAGATACTGAAAGGAACTCAGATGTATGAGGAGTACAAAGAGAATCCTTTTCATATTTTGACACTGGATGAACATGCAGAATTAATTATGGAAAGTCTGAAAATGCTTCCCGGAGATACGGTAATCCACAGAATGACCGGAGATGGTCCAAGGCGACTACTTGTAGAGCCGCTTTGGAGTCTTGATAAAAAGAATGTGCTAAATACCTTAAACAGAAGGACAAAGGGGCTGCTTTAACGAGACAGAGCCCAGAATGCTACAGCACTGGCAGCAGCAACGTTGAGGGAATCAACGTCATGTGACATAGGAATTTTCACACAATAATCGCAGGCATCTATGGTCTCAGGTAAGAGTCCGTCTCCCTCAGCACCGAGGAATACAGCAAGTTTTTCGGAAGCGGTTATCTCCGGATCGTCTATGGATCTGGAATTATCACGAAGAGCCATGGCCACGGTTGAATAGCCAAGAGCTTTCAAGACCTCCATGCTTCCTGTTTCCGGAAGAAACGTCCAGGGAATCTGGAATATCGTACCCATGCTTACGCGTATTGCGCGGCGATATAAGGGATCCGTACAGCCATGAGAAAAGAGAACAGCATCCATGGAAAGTGCAGCGGCGCTTCTAACAATTGCACCTGCGTTGGTGGGATTTGTCACATTTTCAAGAACGGCTACTCTTCGCGCATTTTTGCAAACATCGTCTACAGACGGAAGAGGCCTTCTTTTCATAGCACAAAGCACACCGCGTGTGAGGTGGAAACCGGTAATGGATGTGAGAATACTGTCACTTGCAGAAAATACAGGAACTTTAAAGGGAAGAGACGCAAGTTTTTCTAAAACCAAAGAGGCTTCACCTCTGATCTGATTATTTTCGATCAGCACAGAAATCGGCTCATAGCCGGCGATCAATGCGCGCTCTATTACCTTCGGACTCTCAGCAATAAAAATGCCCGGAGCAGGTTCATTTATGCGGTATAGCTGTACTTCGGACTGCTCGCTGTAAACTGAAAGCCCGGCTGATTCAAGATTGGTTGTTTCAATTATTTGGATCATCTTTTTCTCCCTGACCAATAATAAAAAAGTATAGCACAAATTGGAAATGGCGGAATTCATCTGATAAAATAAAGAAGTTAATAAGTAATTTGAGGAGACTTTTTCTTATGGGGAATACTTTTTATTTTGGTTTTGAGCCACAGCTGATGGAATGGCTTCAAAATTTATTAGGAGAGGCCGGAGCCGGTTTTATTTCGCACTTTTCAGCACTTGGAGAAGAGACGGTCCTTCTTTTTATATTGGGATTTCTTTACTGGTGCTATGACAAGCAGTTTGGAATCTATATCGGGACAAATGCGGTATTAGGAGGGGTGCTCAATCCTCTGATAAAAAATATTGCACTAAGGCTAAGGCCCTATATGGTTCATGAAAATATTAAGTGCTTCAGGCCTGTGGAAAAATCGGGAGCTCTGGATGATATTTCTGCGCAGGGTTACTCTTTTCCGAGTGCTCATTCAATGAATTCGGCAACAGTGTACGGATCACTTGCAGGGTATCTGAAAAACCGATTTGTTCTAATAATTGCTATTATAATTCCTTTTCTTGTAGGAATATCTAGAGTAGTTGTCGGAGTTCATTATCCTACGGATGTTTTGACGGGATGGGCCACCGGTATTGCCATTGTATTCATCGTTCCTCTTATCTACGAAAAGGTCGGGGAAGAGAGACGCTCACTGTTAAATCTTATATTCTTTGCGGTATCTTCAATTGGATTTTTCTATTGCAAAACATCGGATTACTATACAGCTATGGGAGTTATGGCCGGCTTTTATCTGGCTATAGAATTTGAGAAAAGATTTGTTAATTTTGAAGAGACAAGAAAACCGCTTGAAATAATTATAAGGCTTGTGGGAGGAGCGGCTGTTTATCTGGTACTAAATACTGCTCTTAAGCTTCCTTTTTCAAAGGAATTTCTTGCATCCAACACCACGGGTGCTTTTATGGTGAGATTCATCAGGTACACAATAGTTGTGTTTGTGATGCTTGGTGTTTATCCAATTCTTTTCAAGTTCTTTAAGAAAAAAGAAAACTGAAGCCGGAGATATAAATGAGAGAGTCTGATTATACTTTTGAATCGGAATCAAAATATATATTCAAATGCTGCTTGCTGACCATAATCATGTTGGCACTTATTGTTCCGGTTATCTATATTGCAAGGTATGCCTTTCCCTGGGCAGATGATTTTACTTACGGTGCGCTGCCTCATAGGGCATTTGTTCATACAGGTTCTGTGCTTAAGGCTATAGGGGCAGCTTTTGAAGATACATTTGATACATATTTTGGATGGCAGGGGACGTATACCTCCTGTTTTCTGATGGAGCTTCAGCCTGCGGTTTTCAAGACAAAGTTCTATCACCTGACCGCATTTATTATGCTTGGAGCGATGTTTTTATCGTACTTTGCGCTTTTTAAGGTGATAGGGAAAGATGTCTTAAAAACAAACAGGATGAATTATCCGCTGTTTTTATTGACATTTCTTATCACTGTTGAACTTGTGGATGGAAAGGCAGAGGGTTTTACCTGGTATAACAGCGCCGTTCATTATACCTTTGGACATGCTTTATTTGTGCTTTTTCTGGCACTTCTTCTGAAGAATTCCTTTATTCGTGAAAAATCCATGCTATTAACAGTGCTTTCATCTCTTGCGGGATTTCTGGCTGCAGGAGTTAATAATATAACTGTTTTTGGCGGACTTCTTTTTATCATCATGGTAGTTTTGTTTGCGCTGTTAAGCCAGCTCCTGTCTGGTGACAAGGACTGCTCACATATTAAAAGAGCGATTATCCCTTCACTGAATTATTTTGTGGGGACAGCCCTGAATCTTCTTTCGCCGGGTAATAAAAACCGCATGGCAATGGCAAACTCCGTAAAAAACAGCGTATTTGTCACAGTAAGGAATTCTTTTGTACTGGGATTTCATTTTGTTCTTCGTCATATAAGTATTGAAGTTCTGGGATTTGCGATTCTCGCAGGAATCCTTATATGGAGAACTTTTCTGGAGCTGCAGAAAAAGGATGCGGTAAAGTTTAAGTTTCCTTTGCCCGGTGTGATTACAGTACTTAGTTATTGCCTGATTTCAGCTCTGTATTCGCCTTTTGCATATATTGGAAACTCAGAGATTTCAAAAGTGTACATAGAGGAGCAGCTCTCTGTTAACAGGGTATCGAATTCGGTCTTCTATGTTTTCATATTGCTTATAGTTCTGAATGTGTTTTATTTCACTGGATGGATTTTTGCAAGAAAAGAGCAGGGATATAATAGAACTCTGGTAAGAGCGTTAAGTGCGGCAACAGTTTTCGTGATAGTTGCAGCGTGTATCCGAGTGATAATTCTGTTTCCCGGAAGGTATCTTACATCCGCGGCGATTACGAGTTTGAAGGATAATACAGCGCAGCAGTACGGGGAGATTATGCAGGAAAATACGAGAAGACTTACGGGTGATGAGCAGAATGTCGAGATTTTGCCTATAACAGTCGATCCTGATATTCTTTATCCCCATGACGGCTCACCTTATAAAGACGGGGCAGTTTTATTCTATGAAAAGGAAAGCGTTTATTATAATGAATAAAATCTATACATCCTATTGACTTTTTTTAATACTATGAATAAAATATTTTTTAATTGTATAGAAAAAGCTGTGACGAAGACAGTATATATTTATAGAAAGCTTCAGAGAGCCTGCGGATGGTGCGAGCAGGTGCAAGTACAGAATATAGAAAATCACTTCTGAGCTGCATGACTGAACTACAGTAAGTCATGACGGAGTCTCCCCGTTACGGAGAATCATATAAAACCGTAAATTCGGGGAGTATGCGTAAACAGGTGGTACAGCGAGTTCAGACTCGTCCTTTTTACAGGACGGGTCTTTTTTAATCGAAAGGAGTCTCAAATGTATAAGAAGGTTGACACTGATATGAATTTTGTCGCCCGTGAAAAAGAGATCGAGAAATTCTGGAAAGATCAGGATATTTTCCAGAAGAGCGTAGATACTCGCAGCAAGGGTGAGATGTATATGTTCTATGACGGACCGCCGACTGCAAACGGTAAGCCGCATATCGGACACGTGCTCACACGTGCTATCAAGGACATGATCCCGAGATACCGCACAATGAAGGGTTACACTGTTCCCCGTAAGGCAGGCTGGGATACTCACGGTCTTCCGGTTGAGCTTGAGGTAGAGAAGCTCCTCGGTCTTGACGGAAAAGAGCAGATTGAAGAATACGGTATGGAGCCCTTCATCAAGAAGTGTAAGGAATCCGTATGGAAATATAAGGGAATGTGGGAAGATTTCTCTGGAACAGTTGGTTTCTGGGCAGACATGGATCATCCCTACATCACCTATGATGATAACTTCATCGAGTCCGAGTGGTGGGCTCTTAATGAGATCTGGAAGAAGGGTCTTCTTTACAAGGGCTTCAAGGTAGTTCCTTACTGCCCTCGCTGTGGTACACCTCTTTCATCACACGAGGTTGCACAGGGCTATAAAGTGCTCAAAGAGCGCACAGCTGTTGTTCGCTTCAAGGTTAAGGATGAGGATGCATATTTCCTTGCATGGACAACCACACCCTGGACACTTCCTTCAAACATCGGTCTTTGCGTAAACCCTGATGAGAAGTATATCAAGGTTAAGGCAGCAGATGGCTATACATATTACCTCGCTGAGGCACTTGCTGATACAGTACTTGGATCACTTGCCAAGGAAGAGGGTGAGAAGGCTTACGAAGTTCTTGAGACTTATGTAGGTACTGACCTCGAGTATAAGGAATACGAGCCTCTTTACCAGTGTGCAAAGGATGAAGCAGACAAACAGCACAAGAAGGCGTTCTTCATATACTGCGATAACTATGTAACGATGTCAGATGGTACAGGTATCGTACATATCGCTCCTGCATTCGGTGAAGATGATGCTCGTGTCGGAAGAAAATACGATGCTCCTCTTGTACAGATGGTTGACGGCGAAGGTAAGCTTAAGCCTGAGACACCTTTTGCCGGAATGCGCTGCAAACCCACACAGAAGGAAATGGATGAGGGTGCTATCAGTGCGGATCCTGAAGTACTTAAGGATCTCGATAAGAGAAGTCTTCTCTTCTCAGCACCTAAGATGGAGCATGATTATCCTCACTGCTGGAGATGTAATACACCCCTTCTTTACTTTGCACGTTCCTCATGGTTTATCAAGGTAACAGAGGTTAAGGATGATCTCATCAGAAACAACCAGGAGATCAACTGGGTTCCCGAATCAATCGGTAAGGGACGTTTCGGTGACTGGCTTGAGAATATTCAGGACTGGGGTATCTCCCGTGACAGATACTGGGGAACACCTCTCAATATCTGGGAGTGCGATGACTGTGGCCACCAGCTTTCAGTAGGATCAAGAAAAGAGCTTGCTGAACTTTCAGGAGATCCTTCTGCTGAGACTACAGAGCTTCACAGGCCTTATATCGATAAGTTTGAGATCACCTGCCCTAAGTGCGGCAAGAAGATGCACAGAGTTAAGGAAGTTATCGACTGTTGGTTCGATTCAGGTGCAATGCCTTTCGCTCAGCTCCACTATCCTTTTGAAAATAAGGAGCTCTTCGAGAAGCAGTTCCCTGCTCAGTTCATCTCTGAGGCTGTAGACCAGACAAGAGGTTGGTTCTACTCACTCCACGCAGAGGCAACACTTCTTTTCAATAAGCCTGCATTTAAAAATGTTATAGTACTCGGCCTTGTGCAGGATGAGAACGGACAGAAGATGAGTAAGTCAAAGGGCAATGCGGTTGATCCGTTTGAGGCTCTTGAGAAATACGGCGCAGATGCAATCAGATGGTACTTCTATACAAACTCTGCTCCCTGGCTTCCTTCAAGATTCGCAGGTAAGACAGTTCAGGAAGGACAGAGAAAGTTCCTCGGAACACTTTGGAATACCTATGCATTCTTCGTGCTTTATGCAAATATCGACGGATTTGATGCTTCCAAGTACACACTTGAGAAGGACAAGCTCACTGTAATGGATAAGTGGATTCTTTCCAAGATGAACACCATGATCGGTGAGGTTGATAAGAACCTTGAGAATTACAGAATTCCTGAAGCAGGAAAGGCACTTGATGCATTTGTTGATGATCTTTCCAACTGGTATGTAAGAAGATGCCGTGAGCGTTTCTGGGCTAAGGGAATGGAGCAGGATAAGATTTCTGCTTACATGACTCTTTACACAGCACTTGTAAACGTATGTAAGGCAGCAGCTCCCATGGTTCCTTTCATGACAGAGTCTATTTACCAGAACCTTGTAAGAACAAGTGATGCTTCAGCTCCTGAGTCAATCCATCTCTGCGATTTCCCTGAGGTTGACAGCAGCTTCATCGATAAGGAACTCGAGGAGAACATGGATGAAGTACTTCAGATCGTAGTTCTTGGCCGTGCTTGCAGAAATGCAGCTGCAATCAAGAACCGTCAGCCTATCGGACAGATGTATGTTAAGGCTGAGAAGACAGTTTCTGAGTTCTATCAGGAGATCATCGAGGATGAGCTGAATGTTAAGAAGGTAGTCTTTGCGGATGATGTAAGAGATTTCACAACATACACCTTCAAGCCTCAGCTTAAGACAGTAGGACCTAAATACGGTAAGGTACTCGGCGGAATTAAGGAGTATTTGGGATCACTCGACGGAAATAATGCAATGGATGAGCTTAAGGCTAACGGAGCTCTTAAATTTGAAGTTAACGGAACAGCAGTTGAGCTTACTGAGGAAGATCTCCTCATCGATATGGCTCAGAAGGAAGGCTTCGAGAGTACAGAGGATCATGGCATCACAGTAGTTCTTGATACCAATCTTTCAGAGGAGCTTCTTAACGAGGGCTTCATGTATGAGGTTATCAGTAAGGTTCAGACAATGCGTAAGGATTCAGGCTTTGAAGTTATGGATCACATCAAGCTGTCTGTAAACGGTAATGACAAGATTGCTCAGATCGTTAAGGATAATGCTGATTCTATTTCAACCAAGGTTCTTGCTACTGAAATCGTATATGACAATGATGTAGCAAACGCTAAAGAATGGGATATCAACGGCGAGAAAGTAACTATCGGTGTTGAGAAACTGTAAATAAAAAAGCCCCCGGCAGTGTGGTTTCCACAAAAAGCGATTATGCGTATTTTGCAACGAGCTTTTTGTGGGAATTACACCGTCGGGGGGCTTTTTTATGTCGGGTTATTATATCAGGTTTTCGTCCTTTACAATCTTAACGATTCTGCTGGTTCCAAGTCTGTCAGCGCCAAGCTCCATGAACTTTTCAGCATCAGCAATACTTCCAATTCCGCCTGCAGCCTTCATTTTTACGTCAGGACCAACATGCTTGGCAAAGAGTGCGATGTCATCAAATGTAGCACCTGCAGTAGAGAAGCCAGTGGAAGTCTTGATGTAATCAGCCTTAGCCTCTGTAACAAGCTCGCACATCTTAATCTTTTCTTCATCTGTAAGGAGGCAGGTCTCGATGATAACTTTAAGGATGTGGTCACCGCAGGCAGCTTTGATTGCCTTGATTTCATTCAGAACATAGTCATAATTCTTAGCTTTAAGTTCACCGATATTGATAACCATATCGATCTCATTTGCGCCTTTTTCAATAGCATCCTTTGTCTCGAATACCTTTGTCTCGGTTGTCATGTTTCCGTTGGGGAAACCGATAACTGTGCAGATATTGAGCTTTCCGTTTGTGTAGTCATGAACGCGCTTGATGTAGCAGGGAGGAATGCAGATAGAAGCTGTCTCGTATTTCATGCCGTCATCAGCAATCTCTTTTATCTGATCCCAGGTTGCTTCCTGCTTTAAAAGTGTGTGATCACAGTGATTTAAAATTGTTTTGATATCCATTTCATATCCTTCTTTCTTTATTGATAATCCTTCAAAAAACTCATATTTTTAGGACCAAAGCCCAGGGGCAGTAATTCAGCAAGCTTGAATATTTTGTAGTTTTTTGGATCGTTTGTACCAAGTATTACCTCAAAGGTCTCGGGATCAACAAATTCATTGAGCGCCTGTCTGCATACTCCGCAGGGAGCGCAGATCGGAAGTTCTTCCTGATTATCGGGACCACCTACAATAGCGATTGCTGTAAAATCCCGCTCTCCTTCACTTACTGCTTTGAACAGTGCTGTTCTTTCTGCGCAATTAGTTGGTGTGTATGCAGCATTTTCAATGTTACAGCCAAGATAAACCTTTCCGTCCTTCGTAAGGAGGGCGGCACCTACGGCGTGGTGCGAATAGGGTGTATAGGCCATTTTTCTGGCCTCAAGAGCCTTTGAGATAAGGTCTTCATGTGTCATGTCAGTACCTCTGCATTATGTTATTTAATGTCACATCCCTAAATTATTGGGACATAACAGCTGGCATCAGCGCTGTCCCTTATCGTAAGGGATACCTTCAGCCTTAGGAGCTCTGGAGTTCTTGGAAGTAAATGCAAGAACGAGCAGTGAAATCACGTAAGGCATAATGTTATAAACTGTTCCTGAAATCGGAAGTGCGTGCAGGAAACCGATACCCATGTATACGTTTGATAAGGATCTGAAAACAGCAAACAGAATTGCTGACCATGCTATTCTCTCGGGCTTCCATTGACCAAAGATCATAACCGCAAGAGAAAGGAAGCCGGCACCTGCAACACCGTAATCAAAATGCCAGGTTGAGTTAGCGGCAGCGATGTAGATGATACCGCCGATTCCTGCAAGGAATCCGGAAATGATTACACCGGCATATCTCATTTTGTATACATTAATACCAACTGAATCTGCTGCATGAGGATGCTCACCGCAGGCACGAAGTCTTAACGCAAACTTGGTCTTGTAAAAGACAACTATAGCAATTACAAGAAGTAATGCGGCTACAACAACAAACCATGATAGCTGCAAAGGTCCAATGCTAAACATGAAGGCATCATGTCCTCTTACATAGTCAAGTTTTGCTGAGAAATCAGAACCGTTTGATCTTGCAGTATTAAATGCCTTGATAATAACTGTTGCAGCGGCTGTAGCAAGCATGTTAAGCGCTGTACCGATAAGAGTCTGGTCCGCATTAAAGTTAATACAAGCGACAGCTATAAGCAGTGATGAAACCATGCCGGCTAATGCAGCGGCGATAAGGGTAAGTGATATTATGGTGAACTTCGATGCATCGGAAGGGAGAAGCACCATTACCATAGCACCTGCCATGGCACCGAATACCATGATACCCTCAAGACCCAGGTTGATTATACCGCTTCGTTCTGAGAACATACCGCCAAGAGCAACAAGAATCAAAACGGCGGAGAATATAAGTGTGTACTGAATAAGTAATGCCATATCCTTACACCTCCTTCTTGCTAGTCTTTTTTGCGGGCTTATTGAGTATTGTCTTGAAGAACAGTACGAAGCCGCACAGGTAAATGATTATTGCTATCATCAGATCTGCAACCTGAGGGTTGTAATAATTTGTATTAAGATACTGTCCGCCCTGAGTTATATAGGTTACGAACAGACCGGCAAATATTGTTCCTATAGGATGAAGACCGCCGAGGAAAGCAACAGCTATTCCTGAAAAGCCCATTCCGGGAACTGAGGAAGCAATCTTGTAATGCTCAATGCCTGTGAGATAGTAAAGTCCTGCAGCAAGTCCGGCGATGGCACCTGAAATCATAAGGCTAAGGATGATATTTCTCTTAGCATTCATTCCGGCATATTTAGCAGCATCCTTGCTGTGACCTGTTGCCTTGAGCTCATAGCCGAAGGTGGTCTTGTTGAGAACAAAGAGAATCAGAATGGCTATGATAATTGTGAGAGGAACGGCAATTGTCATATATTTGTTTTTACCGAAAAATCCGCTCATAAAGGCAGGCAGGAGACTTGCCCCCTTAACGTTATGGGTCTCTGATTTAGTAGTATCCATAACGGTCTTATTGCCGAGAATAATGTTGCATATATAGAGTGCAATCCAGTTCAGCATGATACCGGCGATAACCTCGTTGACATTGCAATATGCTTTGAAGAAACCGCAGATACAACCCCATACAGCTCCTGCAAGAATTGAACAGAGTATGCATAAAAACCAGTTCCAATGAAGGGCAAGCGCGGTGTACAGGCAGGCAATTATGCCAACTGTATACTGACCGGCGCATCCTATATTGAAAAGACCTGTCTTGAATGCGAACAGAATAGCTTCAGCACAGAGGATTACAGGTACGGATTTTACCAGCACCGATCCCAGTGCACTCATCAGTTTCTTCTGGTTACCGGCAAATTTAAAGAAATTTCGAAGGATTGCAAACATTCCTTCTGCCGCATGCTCGGGATTCATCAGAAGAAGAATTATATATCCGAGAAAAATACCGAGTATTGCACATAGAACGGATGCAAGCAGAGTCTGAAATCCGGGTTTTTTAAATATACTTGTCTTTTCGTCCACGATTATGCCTCCTTTCTTGTGTCACGCTTAGCGCCGGACATGTAAAGTCCGAGTTCCTGAAGGGTCGTAGTCTTGGGATCGACTTCACCGACTATTTCACCTTCGTATATAACAAGGATTCTGTCAGAGAGATTCATGACTTCATCCAGTTCCAAAGAAACAAGAAGGATAGCAGTTCCTGCATCGCGTTCCTTTACGATTTCTTCATGTATTGTCTCAATAGCACCTACGTCAAGACCTCTGGTGGGCTGAACCGCTATAAGAAGCTTGTGGTCTTTATCCATCTCACGGGCTATGATGGCTTTCTGCTGGTTACCACCTGACATGGATCTTACGATAGTTGAAGAACCCTGTCCGGAGCGAATATCAAATTCCTCGGAAAGTTTATCCGAATATTTTCTCATCTCAGCCTTCTTTAAAAGACCGTTCTGAGAAAACTTCGGCTCGAAGTATCTCTGGAGGATCATGTTCTCCTCAAGGGTATAATCGAGGATTAATCCGTGTTTATGTCTGTCCTCCGGAATATGGCTCATACCATGTGTGTTTTTGTAACGAATGGACTTGTCGGTGATATCCTCGCCAAGAAGAGTGATCTTACCGCTGGAGATATTATCGAGTCCCGTGAGGGCACCAACAAATTCTGTCTGTCCGTTACCGTCGATACCGGCAATACAAACAATCTCACCGGCGCGAACGTTGAAGGATACATTGTGCACAGAGTCGTTGGAGTGGAGTTTACTTTTTACACAAACATTTTCAACCTTAAGTACTTCTTCTGCAGGCTTTGCTTCGCTCTTTTCAACAGCAAATTTGACGTCGCGGCCAACCATCATGGAAGAGAGTTCTTCCTTAGTAGTGCTCTTAACGTCTACAGTTCCGATATATTTACCTTTTCTGAGAATCGAGCAGCGATCTGCTACCTGCATGATCTCATTGAGCTTGTGGGTGATGAAAAGAATGGACTTTCCTTCAGCGGCAAGTTCCTTCATGATTTTCATCAGCTCGTCGATCTCCTGAGGAGTCAGAACAGCAGTGGGCTCATCGAAGATCAGAATCTCATTGTCCCTGTAGAGCATCTTCAGAATTTCAACTCTTTGCTGCATTCCTACGGTAATATCCTCAATAAGGGCATCGGGATCAACCTTAAGATTATATTTATTCGAGAGTTCGAGAACCTTTTTTCTGGCATCCGCTTTTGTCAGAAAACCAAATTTGCTTGGCTCGGACCCAAGAATGATATTGTCTAAAACAGAGAAAATCTCAACCAGCATGAAGTGCTGATGAACCATTCCGATGCCGAGAGCAGTAGCATCGTTGGGATTGGCAATTTTAACTTCCTTGCCGTCTTTTTTGATCACACCTTTTTCAGGTGTGTAGAGACCAAAAAGAACACTCATAAGTGTTGACTTTCCGGCGCCGTTTTCCCCCAAAAGTGCATGGATTTCGCCGCGCTTTAGCTGCAGAGTAATATCGTCGTTAGCTATTATGCCGGGAAATTCCTTCGTGATATGCAACATTTCAATTACATAATCTTCCATAAGTAGCACACCTTTCTGTATTTTTTGCATGAAAAACATGAATTCCGACCGGAATCCGTTCTTAAAATATAGTTTATCATTTTTTAGTGTGCGAAAAAAGAGTTTTGGCGTCCTTTGGGCAATAAAAAAGCGCCTTTCCCAAAACGGGAAAGACGCCTTAAATTAGTGCTTATTCAATTAGTGGATGTTGTCAAACTCGTTTACAGTGATGTCTGTAGCGGGCATAGCATCGATATCGCTTGAAACTGTGATATCACCTGCATACATAGAAGCTACAAGAGTGTTGTAATCATCAACTGTGAAGTTTTTCATTGACCATGTATCTGTAGGAAGCTGTACATAGTTGAGAGATGCATCATCACCTGATACAAGACCAAGGTTCTCGATCTTGCCTGCGTATGAATCCCACTTACCTGCGAAGAGGTCTGTAAGAGTTGAGTTAACTGTTGCAGCAAGACCCTTCATAGCAGATGTTACGCAAACACCATCGCCATAGAGACCATCGATTGTTCCGGGCTGATCAACGTCAACACCAACAACCTTGCCGCCTGTCTTCTTAGCAGCTTCGCCTGCAGATGTGAAGATACCGCCGCCGCATGCGAATACGATCTCTGTGCCGCCCTGATACCATGTATCCATAACAGCTGTTACAGACTCGTCACCGAAGAACTGTCCGCCGTATACATAGTTAACTTCTACGTCAGATGTGTTGCCAAGATCCTTTGCAGCATCGTTAGCACCCTGAACGAAACCGTAACCGTAACGGATAACTGCAGGAACTGCCATACCGCCAAGGAAACCAAGCTTTGTGTAGCCTTCCTTAACTACAGCGTAGCCAGCCATGTAACCAGCAAGCTCTTCCTGGTATGTGAATGAGCAAACGTTTGAAGGAAGCTCGTCCATGCCAGCGCCTTCGAAATCACCTGCGCTGCAGTCAAGAGCGATGATTGTTACATCGGGGTTCTCTTCAGCAACAGTTGCGATCATCTCAGCAAAAAGATAACCGGGAACGATGATTACGTTGTAACCGTCAGCTACAGCGTTGTCGAAAGCAGCAACACGTGCTTCGTTTGAATCTTCTGTGGGTTTGTAGTACTGATAGTCAACACCCTGAGCCTCAGCGAATGCCTTTGAAGCCTCGTATGTTGTCTGGTTGAATGACATATCTGTGATGTCACCGGAGTCTGTGATCATAGCGATCGAATAGTCTCCTGAAGCCTCTGTAGCTGCATCAGCTGCCTCTTCAACAGCGTCTGTACCCTCTTCAGCTGCCTCTTCAACAGCGTCTGTACCCTCTTCAGCTGCCTCTTCAACAGCGTCAGTAGCTTCTTCAACTACCTCTTCTGCAGTATCAGCAACTTCCTCAGCGGCTGACTGTGCTGTGTCTGCTGCGTCATTTGCGGATGAGCCGCCACAAGCAACAAGGCTGAACGTGAGTGATGCTGTAAGCATCATAGCAAGTAACTTTTTCATAATGTTTTTCTCCCTTTCTTTTTAAAATAATTAAACATTATAAACGTGTAACTGTGAAATAAAATCACAGCTAAATTCATTATAAGCAAATATCTTATTTTTCTCAAGTTATAATAATTTTTGTATAAATACAGTGTTTATATGATGTTTATTTTTCCTTAACTAGTAAGATGTATGATTTTGCGATACAATAAGTGGGTAATGACATCTATCAGAGGAGGGTGTTTTATGAAGAAAAAGCAATTATCTTTTGACAAGGAACTGTTCAAACGAAGTGTTTTATATAATGTAAAAACACTTTATCGTAAAACTATCGAAGAGGCTTCACCTCAGGAGATATTCCAGGCTTCGGCTTATGCAATAAAGGATGCGATTGTTGATCACTGGATGACAACACAGAAGGCTGCCAATGAGCAGGATCCCAAGATTGTATATTACATGTCCATGGAATTCCTGATGGGACGTGCGCTTGGCAACAACCTGATAAACCTGCAGGCATATAAGCCCGTAAAGGAAGCACTCGATGAACTTGGCGTAGATATAAATGTGATAGAGGATCAGGAGCCGGATCCCGCGCTCGGAAACGGTGGTCTCGGAAGACTTGCCGCATGTTTCCTTGATTCGCTGGCTTCTCTCGGATACATGGCATACGGCTGCGGTATCAGATACAAATATGGAATGTTCAAGCAGAAGATAAGAGACGGCTACCAGGTTGAGGTGCCCGATAACTGGCTTGAGTTTGGTAATCCCTTCGAACTTCGCCGCCCGGAGTATGCTAAGGAAGTTAAGTTCGGCGGTTATGTCAATGTATTTGTGGATGACAGGGGACGAAATGTATTCCGCCAGGAAGGCTATCAGTCCGTAAGGGCTATTCCCTATGACCTTCCTATCGTAGGCTATGGAAACGGCGTGGTTGATACTCTCAGAATCTGGGATGCGGAGCCAATCAACTGCTTCGAGCTGGATTCCTTTGATAAAGGTGATTATCAGAAGGCTGTAGAGCAGGAAAACCTTGCCAGCCAGCTTTGCGAGGTTCTTTATCCCAATGATAATCATATTGCGGGAAAAGAGCTAAGACTTAAACAGCAGTATTTCTTCATTTCAGCTTCTGTGCAGACCGCCCTTAAGAGATATTTAAGACACCATGATGATATAAGTAAGTTCTATGAGAAAGCAGTTTTCCAGCTTAATGATACACACCCGACGGTTGCGGTAGCAGAGCTGATGAGACTTCTTATGGATGAGTATTATCTGCCCTGGGATACGGCATGGGATGTAACCATGAAGACCTGCTGCTACACCAACCATACGATTATGGCAGAGGCTCTTGAAAAGTGGCCGATAGATCTCTTCCAGAGACTTCTTCCCAGAATTTACCAGATTGTTGACGAGATCAACAGAAGATTTGTTGACCAGATCATGCGTCAGTATTCAAATCTTCCCAGCATAGATGTGCAGGGAAAGATCCGCAGTATGGCTATCCTTTATGATAATCAGGTAAAAATGGCTCATCTTGCAATTGTCGGTGGTCATTCAGTTAACGGCGTTGCAAGGCTCCACACAGAGATTCTTAAGAAGAGAGAACTTAAGGATTTCTACGAGATGTATCCTGAAAAGTTCAACAACAAGACCAACGGTATTACCCAGAGACGTTTCCTTATGCATGCAAATCCTCTTCTTGCCGATTGGGTTACAGAGCATGTGGGTGAGGACTGGATCACCGATCTGTCACTTATCGGCGGACTTAAGAGTATCGCCGGTGATAAGAAGGCTCAAAAGGAGTTCATGGATATTAAGTTCCAGAACAAGAAGCGTCTTGCAGCATATATCAAGGAACATAATGGTGTTGATGTAGATCCGAAGTCAATTTTCGATGTTCAGGTTAAGAGACTTCATGAGTATAAGCGACAGTTCCTGAATATACTTCATGTAATGTATATATATGACATGATTAAAGCTCATCCCGAGATGGATTATACGCCCAAGACCTATATTTTCGGTGCAAAGGCGGCAGCAGGATATCAGACAGCAAAGCTCACAATCAAGCTTATAAATTCCGTTGCCGATGTGAT
The DNA here is from genome assembly GCF_000420905.1 of Butyrivibrio sp. AD3002. Classification (NCBI taxonomy): domain Bacteria; kingdom Bacillati; phylum Bacillota; class Clostridia; order Lachnospirales; family Lachnospiraceae; genus Butyrivibrio; species Butyrivibrio sp. AD3002. The sequence continues at coordinate 16,430 of NZ_ATVV01000007.1, forward strand.
CAATAATGATCCTTCCATTAATGGAAAGCTGAAGGTTGTATTTATAGAAGATTACAAGGTATCAAACGCCGAGCTGATTTTTGCTGCAGCGGACATTTCCGAGCAGATTTCCACAGCTAGTAAGGAGGCTTCCGGAACGGGTAACATGAAGATGATGCTTAACGGAGCAATCACACTTGGAACCCTTGACGGAGCAAATGTGGAGATGCTTGAGGAGGTTGGAGAGGAAAATATGTTTATCTTCGGACTGACCTCTGAGGAAGTAATAGCATATGAAAAGAACGGCGGATATAATCCCGGTGAGATTTATGACAGGGATCCAAATGTTAAAAAGACGCTTGATCACCTTGTAGACGGAACCTATTCCAAGGATAGGGAACTTTTCAGACCGCTTTACAACATGCTTCTTAATACCATCAATTCCAATAAGGCAGATCAGTACTTCATCTTGAAGGATTTTGAGCCCTACATTGAAGCACAGAGAGCTGTATCGGAAGCCTACAGAGATTCCAAGAAGTGGGCTAAGATGGCAATTATGAACACTGCATCTTGCGGTAAGTTCTCATCAGACAGAACCATTCAGGAATATGTTGATGAGATATGGCATATAGATAAACTGGATATGTCAAAAGTCTGAATAAATATTCACACCGACTGGCTAAATCTTGGCCAGTCGGTTTTTAATGTAATTAAATATACCCAAAAGGTGCATTCTAGTGGTACAATGGTTCAAAATCTAAGAGATAAATGGCTATGTTAAAAGGAAAGGCAGGAACGGGAATGATCAAGACGTACGATGGCGGTGCTTATCTGGTTGGCGGAACAGAGCTTATTGCTGATGATGCCGAGGCTTTAAAAAGCGTTGCAGCTAAGACCGGAAAAGAAACTGACAAAAATGAAGCAAGAAAAAATACAATTGCTTACGGAATTTTAAGTAATCATAATACATCAGGCAATATGGATAAGCTTGAGATAAAGTTTGATAAGCTTACCAGCCACGATATTACTTATGTAGGTATTATCCAGACAGCACGTGCATCGGGACTTGAAAAGTTTCCTATTCCCTATGTACTTACAAACTGTCACAATTCGCTTTGTGCGGTTGGCGGTACAATTAATGAAGATGACCACATGTACGGTCTCACCGCAGCTCAGAAATACGGCGGAATATATGTACCTCCTCATCAGGCGGTTATCCATCAGTTCGCAAGAGAAATGCTTGCAACAGGCGGCGGAATGATTCTTGGATCCGATTCGCACACAAGATACGGTGCTCTCGGAACCATGGCTATGGGTGAAGGCGGACCTGAGCTCGTAAAACAGCTCCTTAATCAGACCTATGATATAAATATGCCCGGAGTAGTGGCAATTTACCTTAAGGGCGAGCCCATGCATGGCGTGGGACCTCAGGATGTGGCACTCGCAATTATCGGCAAGGTATTCGGCGATGGCTATGTAAAGAATAAGGTAATGGAGTTTGTGGGTCCCGGAGTTGCATCTCTTTCAGCTGATTTCCGTATTGGAATCGATGTAATGACCACAGAGACCACATGCCTGTCTTCAATCTGGCAGACAGATGATGAGATAAAGAATTTCTATGATATTCACGGCAGAAGCGGAGATTACAAGGAGCTTAAGCCCGGTGATGTTGCTTATTATGACGGCGTGGTAGAGGTTGATCTCAGCACTATAAAGCCCATGATCGCTATGCCTTTCCATCCCAGCAACACCTATGAGATTGAGGAAGTAAATGCTAATCTGGCTGACATTATTGCGGATGTTGAGAAGCGCGCAAAGGTAAGCTTTGGAGATAAGATAGAATATTCTCTTAAGGAAAAGATAAAAGATGGTAAGTTTATGGTAGACCAGGGTGTCATCGCAGGCTGTGCCGGCGGCGGATTTGAAAACATCTGTGCTGCAGCTGATATTCTTGAGGGAAGATATACAGGTAACGACAGATTTACACTTAGCGTATATCCTGCATCAACCCCGATTTTCATGGAGATTGTGAAGAACGGAGTAGCAGCTAAGATCCTTGAGACAGGAGCAATACTTAAGACTGCGTTCTGCGGTCCTTGCTTTGGTGCCGGAGATACACCCGCAAATAATGCGTTCAGTATCAGACACTCCACCAGAAACTTCCCCAACAGAGAAGGTTCTAAGGTTCAGAACGGCCAGATTGCTTCGGTTGCACTTATGGATGCAAGATCAATTGCTGCAACAGCTGCTAACCAGGGTGTACTTACACCTGCTACAGCATTTGACGGTAAGTTCAATAAATATACATATCACTTTGATAAGGAAATATATGCAAACCGTGTATTTGATTCAAAGGGTAAGGCTGATCCCAGTGCAGAGCTTCAGTTTGGTCCCAATATCAAGGACTGGCCGAAGATGACAGCACTTCCGGAGAACCTTGTTCTTCGAGTTGTTTCCGAGATCCACGATCCGGTTACCACAACTGACGAGCTCATCCCTTCAGGTGAGACAAGTTCTTACCGTTCAAATCCTCTTGGACTTGCTGAGTTCACACTCTCAAGAAAGGATCCTGCATACGTAGGACTTGCCAAGGAAATCAGAGAAGCTCAGACCGCACTTATGGAGGGCAGTGATCCCGAGGCAGCATGGCCTGAGCTCAAGGAGGTTATGGCTTCTATAGTAAAAGAGTATGCTGATGTAAATAACTCTAACGTCGGCTTTGGCTCAACAATTTTTGCAGTTAAACCCGGCGATGGTTCCGCAAGAGAACAGGCAGCTTCCTGCCAGAAGGTTCTCGGAGGTTGGGCTAACGTTGCCAATGAGTATGCGACAAAACGCTATCGCTCAAACCTTATCAACTGGGGTATGCTTCCGCTTGTTATTGACAAGGGAGAGCTTCCGTTTAAAAATAAGGATTACATCTTCCTTCCCGGTATCAGAACCGCTGTTGAGAACAAGGCTGATACAATCAAGGCTGTTGCCGTGTCCGGTGGAAAGCTTACTGAGTTTACAATGACACTTGGTGATCTCACCGACAATGAGAGAGAGATAATTTTAGACGGATGTCTTATAAACTATAACCGTGCAGGAAAGAAATAATGAATTGTTTTAGAAGACTTACCGCGATAGTCATGAGTGTCTCACTGGCGTTCATGGCTGTTGGATGCGGGAGTACTAAAAATACAAATAACGTTAAACCGGAGCAGGAAGCGCAAAGCAGCGACCCTGCTCCAAATGTCGTATATGATGTTCCCACTATAGTACCAAGCGCCCTGGTGGATCAGAACGGGTACAGAACCGGCGCTGAAAAAGTCGTGACCTTTAAAGGCAGCGATTTGCCTGAATTGTTCTATATATATAATCTTGAAACCGACGAACTTGCCTATACGGGGCAGATGCGTGACACAAACTATGAAGAAGACGGTGAGGAGATAAAAGAAGGTTATTTTACGGATCTGGTTGAGGACGGAACATACTATATTTATGCTGATAATATAGGAAGTTCCTACTCTTTCAGGATTAAGAATGACCTATATGGTGACATTTTTCGTCAGGCTTTAAGAACGTACTACACCAACAGATGTGGTATGTCACTTTCGGAGGAACTTGCGGGAGAGGATGCACATGCTGCCTGTCACACCAAAGAGGCTCATCTTCAGGAGGATCCGGATAAAACACTGGACGTATCGGGGGGATGGCACCTCAATGCCGAGGCAGACAGAGAGGTTGAACTTGGCTGTAAAATTGCTCAGAATCTTCTGCTTGCCTACGAGATGAAGCCTGAATCCATTCCGGATGATATCGGAATACCGGAGAGCGGGAATGGTATTCCCGACATTCTTGATGAAGTGAGGTATGAAATCGAGTGGCTCATGAAAATGCAGGATGAGCGCACCGGAGGCGTTTATGGTGCCGCGCTTACCGTAAGAAATGAGTCTGAAGATCTGATGCAGGCGCAGGTTGAGGTTACCCCTGTAACCATGGATGCAACTATCAGATTTGCTACATTGCTTGCTGAATTCAGCTTTTTATATCAGAGCTATGATTCTGATTTTGCAACCAAATGTCTGAAGTGTGCCGACAGAGCCTACAGCCTGTATGCAGGGACAGAGAATGTCAGGGAAAAAACCGAAGGCTTCTATGCTGCGGCTCAGTTGTATCGTGCTACCGGAAGTTCGGATTATGAGCAGGTTTTGACATCATATTTTGAAAGCGGGAAATACTCATCTTTATTTGAGGAGAATGAGGATATTTTCCTTGGATGTATCACATATATTTCAACCAATCAGAAAGTAAATGTGGATATTTGCTCAAAAATAATGAAGCTCCTTATGAAAAAGACAACAAGTATAGTTGATGCAGCAAGGAGTTCCGGATTCATGGTCACAAGCAGGGACCATGCACAGCTTCTCGATGATATGAGAACGATAACAATTACCGACCATATAATATATAATTATGAGTATACTACTATCATTGAGAACCACGCCCATTACCTTATGGGACGCAATCCCGAGGCGGTGAATTATATTACTGACACGACGGAGCGTACTTATCTGAACACGGATGAGGGCATGGGAATCATGAACCAGCCGCTTTTAAATGCGATGTTTATATTTATGCTCAATGTTATAAAAGAGTAAAAGCATGAGGATTTTATGAATACAGAAATTGACGGATTAAATATTAATTACCGCGATGAGGGCGAGGGTCCTCTTCTTATCCTTCTCCACGGATGGGGCTCCAATGTGGATCTTTTTGATGGTATTTTCAAGTTTGCTTCCAAGAAGTACCATGTAGTCGGCATGGACATGCCGGGGTTCGGAAAAAGCGATGAGCCTGCTGAGCCCTGGGAAGTAAGTGATTTTGTCACCTTTGTTATACATTTTGTTAAGAAGCTTTTTCCCGATGAAAAGGAGATAATGTTCCTCGGACATTCAATGGGTGGCAGAGTTATCATAAAAATGATAGGCACTAAGAGTGAGGAGGAGCTTGGATTTAAGATTCCCAGGGTTATTCTCACGGACAGTGCGGGAATAAAGCCTGTGCCGTCAGGAAAACAGTCGGCAAAAACAAGGAGATACAAGTTTTACAAGAACTTACTTATAAAGACAGGAATAGCAAAGATATCTCCTGGTACACTTGAGAACCTTAAGAAGAAATTCGGCTCGGCGGATTATGCTGCGGCATCGCCCGTAATGAGGAACAGTCTGGTAAAGGTTGTAAACGAGGATCTTGCGCCCTACATGCCCAAGGTGACTATGCCGGCACTTCTTATATGGGGAGATCAGGACACGGCAACCCCGCTTTCTGACGGACAACAGATGGAGAAGCTTATGCCGGAGGCCGGACTTGCAGTTATTCAGGGAGCAGGACATTATTCTTTCCTTGATAATCAGTATTTATTTAATAAGATTCTGGGAAGTTTTTTGAAAATTGAGATGTAAATAACACTTGCCGATAAAACCGGCGGATGAGGGGTTATATGAATACATTTTTACTTATTCTATATTTTGCAGCATATATTGCGGTAACGGTTTTGGGTCTTAGATATTATACCCACATGTTACAGCTTTCATCATATCAGTTTCAGGGATATTTCAGGTTCCTCAGATCAAAGCCCCACAGATACGGACTTCATGTGGGCTTTTTATGTGTGACAATAATAGGCGGAATGCTTGGAAGTAATAAGGCAGGAAGCGCTTTCAGAATTCTTTCCCTGCTATTTCTTATTTTCCTGATCTTTCAGTATATTCCAAAGCCTGCAAAGAAGAAGTTTGTGGTAACAAAGAGGGTACAGAGACTTTTTGTGACCTATGCGGTGCTTTTCCTGATTTTGGGAGTGATAGCGGTATATCTTTATTTTACCGGGGTACAGACTATATCCTCTATTTTTATAGCAACATCAAAAAGTGTATCCAATTTTACTGTTGAAGGCAGTAAAAAGAGGATTGCTGCAGGTATCATTTTTGCGTCATTTGTAGGACTTCTTCCTCTCGTTACGGCCCTGTGTAATCTGATAAATAAGCCTATTGAGAAAAGAGTTAATGACTGGTTTATTCATGATGCTCAGAGAATGCTTCAGGAGCATCCCGGATTAAGGATAATCGGAATTACCGGAAGCTATGGAAAAACCAGCGTAAAATACTATCTCTGGACTCTTCTTTCAGAGGGCTTTCGTGTTTTAATGACGCCGGAGAGCTTTAATACGCCTATGGGAGTCGTTCGTACAATAAGAGAACAACTCACACCTATGCACGAGATTTTCATTTGCGAGATGGGAGCAAGACATGTGTATGATATTAAGGAGATAACCGATATTGTACATCCCGATGACGGAATATTGACTTCAATAGGGCCACAGCACCTTGAGACCTTCCATTCAATTGAGAATATAATTGATACAAAATATGAACTGTTTGACGCTGTTCAGGAAAAGAGCAGACAGGGACTTAAGTTTGCAAACGGCGACAATGAGCTTATCAGAAATAATATGCGTCATGAGAATGTCGTGCTTTACGGCGTGAGTGAAGGCTGTGATTACAGAGCCACAGAGGTTAAATATTCACCTGACGGAGCATCGTTTAAAGTGACTGCACCTAACGGAGAAGAAGCAGAATTTTCGATGAAGCTTCTAGGAGAGCACAATGTTACCAATGTTGTCGGAGCGATAGCCATGGCTCATACAATGGGTATTCCGATGACAAAGCTCAAGATGGCGGTGAGAAGAATTACTCCTGCTCCGCACAGACAGGAGCTACTTAAGCATGGAAACGTATCGATTATTGATGATGCGTATAACTCAAATCCCATGGGAGCGAAAATGGCTCTTGATACACTTTCAAAATTTGAGGGAAGTGTTAGGATTCTTGTGACACCGGGTATGGTTGAACTTGGAGAGAAGGAAGCCGAGTATAACAAGGAATTCGGCAGACAGGCAGCAGATGCAGCGGACTATATTATTCTTGTCGGAGCGGATCATGTAAAACCCATAAAAGAGGGTGCGCTCGAAGCCGGTTTTTCAGAGGACAGACTTTTTGTGAAGACTACCTTAAAAGAGGCTACTGATCTGATGTATGAGATTGATGCCGGAAAACCCAAGGTAATCCTTCTTGAGAATGACCTTCCGGATAATTACACCTGATGGATTTGCAATATTTTCTCAAGTCTATATAATGATTTAGAGTGTTAATTGGATTTTTGAAAGGAAGTGTTAATTTTGAAATTAAAGCTGGCAGTTCTCTTTGGAGGAAAAAGTACGGAGCATGAGATTTCAATCATCTCTGCAATCCAGGCTATAGGCTATATGAACAGGGATAAGTATGATATTGTGCCTGTTTATATGACAAAAGAGAACGATTTTTATATTGGTGAGGATATTGATAAGATCGAGGAATATACACATATTCCGGAGCTTTTGAAGAAGAGCACAAGGGTAGTTTGGATTAAGGATGGCAATAAGATCAATCTTGTCCGTTACCCCATGAAGAAGTTTGGTAACAACGTTATTACAAGTGTTGATATCGCGTTCCCCATTGTGCACGGAACCAATGTTGAGGATGGCGTTCTTACCGGATTTTTGCAGACACTTGGTCTGCCGGTTGTAGGATGTGATGTTCTTTCATCCGCTGTCGGCATGAATAAGTACGTTATGAAAACCGTTCTTAAGGACAACGGTATATCTGTTCTTGATTGTAAATGCTATACATGGACTGACTATGAGGATCCCGATGCCCTTATGAACAGGATTGAGGGTGTATTCAAGTATCCCGTTATTGTAAAGCCCATTAACCTTGGATCAAGTATCGGTATTTCCAAAGCGAGCAACAGAGAAGAGCTTACAGAAGCACTGGAGCTGGCTTTTGAGTTTTCAAAGAAGATTCTTGTTGAGCCCGCAATAGTGAAGCTTAAGGAGATAAACTGTTCAGTTCTCGGTGACTACGAGGAGGCAGAGGCTTCAGAGTGTGAGGAGCCTGTAAACTCAGACGAGATTCTTTCATTTGAGGATAAATATATCGGTGGCTCAGGAGCAAAAGGCGCAAAGAGCGGCGGAGCAAAGAGTGGCGGTTCCAAGGGAATGGCCAGCCTTAAGAGAAAGATCCCCGCTGAGATTACCAATGAACAGAGAAGTGAAGTTCGCAAGATGGCAGTTGATGCATTTAAGTGCCTTGGATGCAGCGGAGTTTCCAGAATAGACTTTATGCTTGACGAAGAGACAGGAAAAATCTATCTCAATGAGATAAATACTATCCCGGGATCATTATCATTTTATCTTTGGGAGCCTCTTGGCAAGAAGTATTCCCAGCTTCTTGACGACATGATCGACATAGCGATCAAACAGGATAGAGAGAATCACAAGCTTGTATTCTCCTTTGAGACGAATGTTCTTGAGGGTGTTAAGCTTGGCGGCGGTTCCAAGGGAAGCAAAACCTCATAATGAATAAAAAAAGATAAGACGCTTTATACAAGCGCCTTATTTTTTTCATATGTTTGTTTAATTATGTTGTAGCAGTAGGTCTCGATGTTCTTTTTATCATTGGGATCGAGCTTATCCAGATAGATGGGCTCACCATATTCCAGAACGACATGCGACTTTCTTAAAAAAGGAATGTGGTCTTCAAAGATCGCATTTGAGTTGTTGATTGTCATAGGAACTATGGGGCATCCGGTTTTCTGAGCGATCTTAAAGCTTCCCTTGTGGAAGGGGAGCATCTCGTCGGTGCCGTTTCTGGTGCCTTCGGGATAAATCGTTATTGATATGCCGTTTTTCACCTTATCAATTGCAGAAAGAATTACCTGAAGGCCCTGTCTTATGTCGTCTCTGTCAAGGAAGAGACAGTCCATATTTCTCATCCACTGCGAGAGAATCGGAACTTTTAATATTTCTTTTTTGGCTATATAACCTGTAATTCGCGGAACTCTGGAATAGCTTAGAACTATATCGTAATAGCTTCTGTGGTTTCCTACATATAAAACCGCTGTATCCTTCGGGACATTCTCTTCTCCTATCACGGTAAGCTTGGCGCCTGAAAGAAATGCGACACATCTAAATGCCCAGCTTACTATGCGAAGGGATGCGACCTTCTTGGCATTCAGATTGAATTTGCCGACAATCCACAGCACCAGGTGCATGACAATGCTGCAGAGAAAAAAGATAATTAAAAACAACAGAACTAAAATAAAACGTATCATAAAAACTCTCCGATTAGTGTATAGTATAGATATTATATCATAATAAAGGAAATAACATGATTCTTATTAAAAATGGCAGGCTTATGGATCCTGCAAGTAAAACAGACGGATACAGAGATATTCTTATTCATGAGGGCAGAATAGCCAAGATAGGGTTTTGCGGAACTCTGGATGATATGGCTGCTGAAGCCATGGCATATTATGCCGATAGCGATCCTCAGGGACAGCTGTGTGAAATAGATGCCGGAGGAATGATAGTTGCACCCGGCCTTGTGGATGCGCACGTCCATTTCAGGGATCCCGGTTTTACAAAGAAGGAGGATATTCATACCGGTGCGGAAGCAGCAAAACACGGCGGATTTACCTCTGTTGTAATGATGGGTAACACTGAGCCGCACATGGATAACCCCGAGACTATAAGATATGCTCTTGAAAAGGGGATGGAGACAGGTATACGCGTCTTCACCTGCGCAAATATTACAATGGGGATGAACGGTAATGAGCTGACGGATATGGAAGGTCTTCTTAAGGAAGGCGCAGTACTGTTTACCGATGACGGGAAGCCGATAACTGATGAAAACATCATGCGAAAGGCCTGCCTTGAATCTGCAAGACTCGGAAAAGTGCTCAGCCTTCACGAGGAGAATCCGGAGTTTATAACCGACAACGGAATAAATGCGGGAGAAGCTGCCGAGCTTCAGGGACTTAAGGGTTCACCCAGAGAAGCAGAGATATCCATGGTAAAAAGGGATATAGAAATAGCAGGTGAGACCGGAGCACATATTACAATCCAGCATATAAGCACGAAGGAAGCCGTGGATATGGTGAGGGAAGCAAGAAAAACCAATCCGAGAATCCATGCTGAGGCTACGCCCCATCATTTCACATTAACAGATGACGCGGTAAGAGAATGGGGAACCATGGCTAAAATGAATCCGCCCCTCAGAAAAGAGGAGGACAGGCTTGCTATTATAGAAGGGCTGGCAGACGGAACGATTGAGACGATAGCAACAGATCATGCTCCGCATACTGCCGAGGAAAAGGCGGCGGAATTTTCAAAAGCGCCAAGCGGAATAATAGGTCTTGAGACATCGCTGGGGCTTGGCATAAGAGAACTGGTACAAAAGGGACATCTGGATCTTATGACGCTGCTATCCAGAATGACCTATCAGGTTGCCAATATTTATGAACTTGGAGCCGTGGGCAGGATCTTTGAAGGCGGCCCGGCTGATCTGGTCATTTTTTCTGAGAATGAGACCCGTAAGGTTGGGGAGAAATTTGCTTCAAAAGCTTCAAATTCTCCGTTTATCGGTCAGGAACTTCCTGGAAAAATATATTACACCATATGCGGAGGCAGGGTGTACGACATAAATTCAAATTCATAAGTATACGCTTAATATACGGAGGAAAGAAATGTCTAAAAAGAAAAAAATAGACGCGGTAGTGCTGGAACAGAGGGTGCTTGCGGACGGAATAATGGATATCACTATTGAAACAAGCCTGGCGGAGGATGCAAATCCGGGCCAGTTTGTCGGGATTTATCCAAAGAATAAGTCCACTCTTCTTCCAAGGCCCATAAGTATCTGTGAGTATGACAGGGAAAACGGAAAACTCAGAATAGTATACAGAATAGCAGGAAGCGGCACTGCAGAATTTGCACTCTATCAGCCGGGAGAAAGCATAAGTATTCTTGGGATTCTGGGAAATGGCTTTCCGCTTGATAAGGCAGAAGGAAAGCGGGTTCTTATCATAGGCGGAGGAATCGGTGTTCCGCCGCTCCTTGGTCTTTCAAAAGCCCTTCATGAAGGGAATGAGGGAGTAAAAGCCGGGTCGGTTACTATGGTAATGGGCTACAGGAATTCGGACAATTTTCTTGCGGACGAATTTAAAAAGTACGGAAATCTCCTTATTGCCACCGAGGACGGAAGCGTAGGGACTAAAGGTAATGTCATAGACGCCTGCAGAGAGAATAAGGTTCAGGCAGATATTATCTATGCCTGCGGCCCTATGCCCATGCTTAGGGGAGTGGCAGCTTATGCTGCGGAAATAGGTGCAAAAGCTTATATAAGCCTGGAGGAGCGTATGGCCTGCGGAGTAGGCGCTTGTCTTGGATGTATATGCAAGACGAAGAATACAGATGAGCATTCACATGTAAACAACGCACGAATATGTACGGATGGACCGGTGTTTGATGCAGATGATCTTGAACTTTAAAATGTAAAAATTTTTACGAGGTGAGATTAGAATGAATACAGCAGTTACAATTGCAGGAGTTACTTTTAAGAATCCCGTAATGACCGCATCCGGTACCTTTGGATCCGGCATGGAGTACTCGGAATTTGTAGATCTGAACAGACTTGGCGCCGTTGTTACAAAAGGTGTTGCCAATGTGCCGTGGCCGGGAAATCCAACACCGAGAGTGGCGGAAGTATATGGCGGAATGCTAAATGCCATTGGACTTCAGAATCCCGGAGTGGATGTAATGATAGAGAGAGATCTGCCTTTTCTTAAGGACTTTGATACTAAAGTTATTGTCAATGTGTGTGGGAAGAGTACGCAGGACTATGTGGACGTTGTCGAGAGGCTTTCAGATCAGGATTCGGTTCATATGCTTGAAATCAACGTATCCTGCCCCAATGTTAAGGAGGGCGGAATAGCTTTCGGGCAGAATCCGGATGCTTTATTTGAAATCACAAAAGAAATCAAAAAGCATGCAAAACAGCCGATCATAATGAAGCTCAGCCCGAATGTCACAAGCATTTCAGAGATGGCTAAGGCTGCAGAGGCAGCAGGGTCGGATGCTATTTCACTAATAAATACAATTACCGGAATGAAGATTGATATTTACAGGAAAACCTTTGCCATAGCAAATAAAACCGGCGGTTTGTCGGGGCCTGCCATAAAGCCGGTTGCTGTTCGCATGGTATATGAGGCTTCACATGCGGTAAAAATCCCGGTTATCGGAATGGGTGGTATAGCGACAGCAGAGGATGCCATCGAATTCATGCTTGCAGGAGCATCTGGGGTAGCAGTAGGAGCTATGAATTTCCATGATCCTTATACCACGATAAATGTGATAGAAGGTATTGAGAGATATATGGAAGAGCAGAATATATCGGATATTAATGAAATAATCGGCGCAGTGAAATAAGTATTCACCACGCCGGTAGAGTTTAAATAATTACATATTATCCGGAGTAAAGGATATCCTTACCTTTGAATCCGAGATTTTATCGCCGTCCAGCTGCAGTTCATACTGTACATGGGCGGTGATTTTTTTTGGATTTTCTTCAATCATGAGATGCCTTGTTATGGCAGTCATTTTCATCAGGCCGTAGGGAGTCTTATAGTCGGTGTCCCAGGTTTTTCCCAGTGAAAAATACAGCTCCGAATCCAAAGCACCGGTCTGAACCATGCGAAGAAAGCCCTCACCGATCTCAAGCCTGTGGGAAGTAACTGCAGGTGCCTCTCCGGGAGTATCTGACATATCTTCCGTATATGTGATTATGTAGGTGGTTCCCTGCTGGTCGCAGCTTGCCGGGAACTCCTGCTTTATTATTTCGGGAGTTCCGTCGCCGTGATCGTGGGAGCCGACGATTTTAAGTGTTCCGTTCATTCATACTCCGTTTTATAAAAATATAATTGTAATGGACTTATAAATTTGAGCTAATGGGCTTTGTCAGGAAAAGCTCAGGGGCAATACCTCTGCCTTGGAGTTCCTTTATGGCGTTATTTGCGCTGACAAGATCCTTATTCTCAAAAATACCGAATACTGTAGGGCCGCTTCCGCTCATGCGTGCGCCTTTCGCGCCGTTTGCCAGAAGAATCTGCCTTATTTCCTCTATAACAGGATATTTTCCGGATGTAATAGGCTCTAAAACATTGCCGAGGCGATCAGTTATTCCGGTAAGGTCGCCCTCTTCTATGGCGGATTTTATTCCGTCAATGTCCGGATGCTCTGCAATGGGTGCCGAATCAAGAGTCGTGTAAGCCCAAGCGGTTGATACATCAAGAAGTGGCTTTGCAATTACAATATGACAGGAGGGCATGTCGGGGAGAGCTGTAAGTTCTTCTCCTATTCCTTCCGAAAGGGCGGTACCACCCTTTATGCAGTAGGGAATGTCCGCACCTTTTTTTACTGCAAGGTCACATAACTCCTCGGTATTAAGACCGAGATTCCAGAGTTCGTTAAGTGCAATGTATGTCGCAGCAGCATCGGTGCTTCCACCGGCCATTCCGGCAGCCATGGGTATGTGCTTCTCAAGGCGGATAGTTACACCCAGGTCTGTGGCATTACAGTGAGAACGAAGTTGATCAGCAGCCTTATAGATCAGGTTATGTTCGTCCGTGGGAATTCTGGGATCCGATGTCTCTATTACTATTTTATTATCGTCTCTTTTTTCAAAAGAAAGATCGTCTGACAGGTCAATGCTCTGCATGATCATTCGCACGAGATGGTAGCCGTCATCACGTCTTCCGATTACGTCAAGGCCTAAATTTATTTTCGCGTATGCTTTTCTTGTGATCAATAGAATATCCTCCTTCAATCATCAAACTGTAAGTATCATACCATACTTTATAAATAGTTTACATTTTGCGGAGAAGTATATGGTAATAGTACAAATTTTATAATTATTTAATTGAAAATAGCTAAAAAAATACTTAAGGTTAAATTGAAAAGAGTCGATAAATAAGATGAGTAATACTGTAAGTATGCCTTGGCATACCAGTCGTATCGGCGTCAGATCATTTGGCGTAGAAAAGGAGTTCATATGGGCGTAAACGGAGTTACGGGTGTAGACCAAACCACGTATTACGAGCCGACGACGACCGCAAAGGTAGCAGAATCAACATCTGAGGATAAAACAGCGAAAACCGCTGAAGCAAAAGATACCGGAAAAGCTGCGGTTTATGAGAAGTCGGATAGTGTGGCAGCACCTACAACCAATAAGACTTACACAAAGAACGAAGCAGTTGTCAATATGCTAAAGAGCGACCTGGAGGAAAGAACCAATCAGCTGAAGGATATTGTATCCCAGATGATTTCCAAACAGGGAAACGCCATCGGAAAAGCCGATGATATCTGGTCTTTCCTTGCAAGCGGCGACTATACGGTTGATGAACTTGCAAAGAAGAAAGCGCAGGAAGAGATATCTGAGGATGGTTATTGGGGCGTAAAGCAGACCTCACAGCGTATTCTCGATTTTGCAAATGCTCTTACAGGCGGAGATCCCAGTCAGATCGAAAAGATGCGCTCAGCATTTGAAAAGGGATTTAAGGAAGCAACCAAGGCCTGGGGCAAAGAACTGCCGGATATTTCAAAGCAGACCTACGATGCAGTCATGAAGGGATTTGACGAAATGGCTGAAAAGAATAATGAAACAACTGCTGAGACCGGTGAAATTGAAGCATGATTTTTACAAATTAAATATTGAATAATGAAAAGGACTGTGAGCATATGCCACAGTCCTTATTTTGTAGTATTTTATTAAAGTATCGGATTACTTAAGGGGCTTTGCGCCGGCCTTCTCCTGAGCTCTGGAAATGAGATCCTTCCAGAATCCCTTTTTCTCTTCCTTATGAGCAACACCGCCGCGGATACCCTTAACACCTATAACATAGATTCCGCTCACATCAGCCTTAACTTCCTTTTTAACAGGTACAGAATCAAAGATCTTTTCATCGCAGACAAGATTCATGATCTGGGGACCAACCTTAACCTTAAGGATCGGAAGCTTGGAACGACGAAGAAGCTTGGGAGTGTTCTCCAAAACAGCAGAAGGAAGACCTGCCTCATTGATCTTCATACGCTTTTTATCAATGACGAGCATGGAAATGCTCTGCTTCATAGCCTCCATCTGTGCCTGCTGCTCTTCCTGACGCTTCTGGGCTTTCTTACCGAGAATGGTCAGTACAACAAGACCTATAATAAGAACTGCAATAATTACTAATAATACGATTAATACCGGATTCAAAACATTCCTCCAAACTATACAAAAAACTGATTGTTGCGACTAGCGAAAAACATCGCGCAAAAAGTATTTTATCATTGAATGCGGTTACAGGCAACAAAATACTTTAACATAAGTAGAAACTGTGCTAGTATTAAAAAAGTTTGATTTTTGTTTTCAAGGAGTAAATGTTATATGAAAAAAATAGTGTCAGTTATGATGGCTGCGGTAATTGCTGCGGGAGCACTTACAGGATGTGCCAAGGCAGGCAAAAACGCCGATGCTGCATACCTTAAGGATATTAAACTTACAGATTATGTAAAGCTTGGAGAGTACAAGGGATTGTCCATAGAAGTTGCATCCCCTGAAGTTACAGACGAAGAGGTTGAGCAGTACATGCAGTATATAAGCTCTTCCATGAAGGCTACTGTTGAGGTAACAGACAGAGCAGTTCAGGAGGGTGATACAGTCAATATCGATTATTCCGGTAAAAGAGCAGATACCGGCGAGGTATTCGATGGTGGTACTGCTGAAGGATATGATCTTACAATAGGCTCACATTCTTTTATTGATGGTTTTGAGGACGGTCTTATCGGAGCACAGATTGGTGAGACAAGAGATTTGAATCTTACTTTCCCTGAGAATTACGGCGCTGCCGAGCTTGCCGGTGCAGATGTTATTTTCACGGTAAAGGTCAACAGCATAAAAGTTAAGCCAGATCTTGACGATGCTTATGCAGCTTCACTTGGAATAGAGAATGTATCTACTATTGATGAACTTAAGGCATATCTTAAGAGCAGACTTCTCGAGGAAAAGCAGACAGATTATCAGAATGAAGTAAATAATAAGATTCTTGAAGCTGTTACCAATAATTGTAAATTTTCAGAGACTCCTGCTGCAGCCCTTGAGCGCTTTAAGGGATTGTACACAGATCAGGCAAATCTTGTTGCATCATATTATTCAGCAAATTACGGTACCAATTATTCAACAGACCAGGTTCTTTCAATGCTGATGTCACAGGATGGCTTTACAGGAGAGCAGGAAGAGTATCTTGCAGATAAGTCGGTTGAACTTGCAAATCAGTTCATAATGCTTGGAGCAATTGCTGAGGCTGAGGGTATTGAGGTAACAGAGGACGAACTCAACGAGAAGCTTAATACCGATATGGCTAATGCAAATGCTACTGCCGAAGAAGGTAAGTCGGTTGCCAGCCTTGATGAGTACAAGAAGACAGTTGATGTTGAGAATGTGAAGGAGAATCTCCTTACAAATAAAGTTATTGAGTTCCTTGCAGCAAATGCAGTTGTTACAGAGCCTACAGCCGATGCGACAGAGGCCGACAGTTCAGCAGAGACTGATGAAGCAGCACAGACAGACGCAGCAGAGGAAGCAGAAAGCGCAGATTGATCCGAATAACGGACAGATACGGAGGTATATATGGAACTGACAGATATCAGAGAGCTCTTTGCAGCTCCGGAAAAATATGCAGATAAAGAAGTGACGGTTGGCGGCTGGATCCGTAATATTCGTGATTCTAAGACTATCGGATTTGTTGTATTAAATGACGGTACATATTTTTCACCCCTTCAGGTGGTTTATTCTGATGAGCTTAGCAACTTTGCAGAAGTAAGCAAGCTCAATGTAGGAGCAGCTATCATTGCTACAGGTAAGATCGTAATGACTCCTGATGCAAAGCAGCCCTTCGAGATGCAGGCAACAGGTATTGAGATCGAGGGACCTTCAACTCCCGATTATCCGCTTCAGCCTAAGCGTCACTCTCTTGAGTATTTGAGAACACTTCCTCATCTTCG
Organism: Butyrivibrio sp. AD3002; assembly: GCF_000420905.1. Lineage (NCBI taxonomy): Bacteria > Bacillati > Bacillota > Clostridia > Lachnospirales > Lachnospiraceae > Butyrivibrio > Butyrivibrio sp. AD3002. Next base: position 33,363 of record NZ_ATVV01000007.1, read on the forward strand.
TGCAAGAACAAACACATTTGAGGCAGTTTTCAGAGTTCGTTCACTTGCAGCATATGCTATTCACTCATTCTTCCAGGAGAGAGGCTTCGTATATGTTCACACACCGCTTATCACAGGTAGTGACTGTGAGGGTGCAGGTGAGATGTTCCAGGTAACAACAATGGACCTGAACAATGTTCCCAAGACTGAGGACGGAGAAGTTGATTATTCAAAGGATTTTTTCGGAAAGCCGGTAAACCTTACTGTTTCAGGACAGCTTAACGTTGAAACCTATGCATTTGCATTTAAGAATGTTTACACATTTGGCCCCACATTCCGTGCAGAGAACTCAAACACAACACGTCACGCTGCTGAGTTCTGGATGATCGAGCCCGAGATGTGCTTTGCAGATCTTAAGGATGATTGTGACTGTGCAGAGGCTATGCTTAAGTATGTTATCAACTATGTACTTGAGAATGCACCTGCTGAGATGGAGTTCTTCAACACATTTGTAGATAAGGGACTTATCGAAAGACTTAAGAATGTTGCAAACAGCGATTTCGGTAGAATTACATATACCGAGGCGGTTGAGCTTCTTAAGAAGCACAATGATAAGTTTGATTACAAGGTAGATTGGGGTTGTGACCTCCAGACTGAGCATGAGAGATATCTCACAGAGGAGATTTTCAAAAAGCCTGTATTCGTAACTGATTATCCGAAGGAAATCAAGGCTTTCTATATGAAACTTAACGAGGATGGCAAGACTGTTGCAGCTGCTGACTGTCTTGTACCCGGAATCGGTGAGATTGTCGGTGGAAGCCAGAGAGAGGATGATCTCGAGACTCTTGAAAAGAGAATGGATGAACTTGGCCTTAAGAAGGAAGATTATCAGTTCTATCTTGACCTTCGCCGTTACGGTTCAGTTCGTCACGCCGGATTCGGACTTGGTTTCGAACGTTGCGTAATGTACCTTACAGGTATGGGCAATATCCGCGACGTTGAGTCCTTCCCTCGTACAGTAGGAAACTGTGAGCTGTAATTCGAGCATAATATCTGAATAATCAAGCTGCTTCATTTTCTATGAAAAATAAGAAAATGAGGCGGCTTTTTTGATATAATAAAATAGAATAAGAGTTTTGTTTTTTTATGGGGAATAAATGAGAAAATACACATTTAAAGCATATAAAAAATATATTTGTGCAATTATGGCGGCAGTCTTTGTTTTGAGCTCCGGCAGCACCGCTTTCGCTACGACCAGTAAGGAACTTAAGGAGCAGCAAAAGGAGCTGGAAAAGGAGAAAAAAACTCTGGAAAAGCAGCAGGATGCCATTGAATCAGAACAGCAGCAAAGCCAGAGCGGTCTTGACAATGCAAACAGGGATATCAGCAATATTCAGGGAGAGCAGGCTGAAATCCAGGAAGGCATTAATGCTGCAAATGAGGAACTTACAGGCCTGCTCACAAGTATAGATCTGATTCAGTCCGATATTGAGGATACTCAGGTAAAGATAGAGAAGACTCAACAGGAATATGATGAGGCGAAGTCTCAGGAAGAAACACTTTATGATGCCATGAAAAAGCGCATAAAGTTTATGTATGAAAAGGGAGAGTTCTCCTATGCTGAGCTTTTGTTACAGGCGCAGAGCGTCGGAGATATGCTCAACAAAGCCGGATATGCCGAGGAACTCTATGATTATGACAGAACAAAGCTGTCAGAGTTTGTTGCGGTAAAGGAGGCTGCTCAGCAATACGGAGAGGAGCTTGAAGAAGCAAAGTCTGAACTTGAGACCTCACAGTATGAGCTTAAAGAGGAACAGGCTTATGTTGAGACAGTTATAGACCAATATAAGAAGCAGTATGCAAACTTTGATGTGCAGCTTGCAAAGGCGAGACAGAACGCAGCCGTATATTCCGAACAGCTAAAACAGCAGACCTCGCAGATAAGGGATTTGCAGGCTAAGATTGATGCAAAGGATGCTGAAGTAAAAAAGACAAAGAAGGCAGCAGACGAAGCCGCATCCAAGGAAGTGGAAGAGGCTAGAAAGAAGAAGGAAGCAGAAGAGGCTGCAAAGAAGAAGGCGCAGGAAGAACTCGCAAAGAATACTGCCACCGACGACGATGATGAGGATGATGACGACGATGATGCCGGACAAAGTAGTGCATCTACAGCAAGCAGTGAAGCTCCGTCAGCCCAGGCTTCAAATACAGCACCTGCTCCTGCCGGTTCTGCAAGCGGACAGAATATAGCAAATTACGCCTGTCAGTTTGTCGGCAATCCTTATGTTCCGGGAGGAACCAGTCTTACAAACGGTGCAGACTGTTCGGGATTTGTTTATGCTGTTTACAAAGCATTTGGAATCACTGTCCCGAGAACTTCCTATTCTCAGGCAACCTATGGCCGGGAGGTTTCATATCAGAATGCCCAGGCCGGGGATGTAATTTATTACGGCGGACATGTCGGAATCTATCTGGGCGGCGGAAGAATTGTTCATGCAAGTACCGCCAGAACCGGAATAAAATACGAGAATGCAACCTACAGAACAATACTTACAATTCGTAGGTTTGTGGGATAAATAAGCCTTCTCCTATGGAGAAGGTGTCAGCGAAGCTGACGGATGAGGGTAAAACGTGGAATGGAATAAACTTCTTTGCGGAGACAGAATCCGCCCTATTCAAAAACGAGAGGGGTCACAGGATCTTCGCAGTGAATTTGAAAAAGACTATCACAGAATAATAGGAAGCGCTTCTTTCAGGAGGCTTCAGGACAAGACCCAGGTATTTCCGCTGGATCAGTCCGATTTTGTGCGGACAAGGCTTACGCACTCTCTGGAGGTTTCCTCCTTTTGCAAATCTCTTGGACAGAACATAGCAAGGAAAATATTAACGCAGATAAAGGACGAGAGCTTTGATCCGTCCTACCAACAGGATATCTGTGACATTTTGCAATGCGCAGGACTTTTGCATGATATAGGGAATCCGCCTTTCGGTCACTTCGGAGAGACCGTGATAAGGGAGTGGTTTAAAGATAATTTGCCAAAACTTCGTTTTTCAAAAGACACTGTTGGGAGTGGTACAGGTTTTGAAGAAGGGAGACCGCTTACCGAGATTCTGAATCCTCAGATGCAGAACGATTTTTATAATTTCGAGGGTAATACCCAGGCGCTTCGAGTGGTAAGTAAACTGCATTACTTAGTTGATGAGCACGGAATGAACCTTACGAAAGCTCTTTTGGCTACCATTATAAAGTATCCCGTTTCATCGCTGGATGTTGATAAGAAGAACCCTGATATATGCTGTCACAAGATGGGTTATTACTATGCGGACAGAGAGCTTTTTAAGGACATAGAGGATTCCTGCGGCTTAGGCGGAAGACGTCATCCGCTGACATATATTCTTGAGGCAGCTGATGATATAGCATACAGGACAGCTGATATAGAGGATTCTTATAAAAAGGGAAGAATCAGCTTTGACATGCTGGTAAGGGAGCTTGAGAAGAGATGCTACGAGGATCAGTCGGATCATGTGTACAGAGACCTCATCGGAACATTGAAATACAGATACGGCAAGGGAATCGAGCATGGAGTAAGTGATCCGGGCGGATATGCGGTTCAAAATTGGATCATTGCTGTGCAGGGAAGGCTTATTTATCTGGCTACGGACAGCTTTGCTGAGCATTATAACGAGATCATGGATGGATCCTTTGGCTCAGAACTCCTTGAGGGTACCGAAGGGAAACATATTGTGGATGCCCTGGGAGAAATTGCCGTAAAATATGCATTCAATTCGGAGCCGATATTAAAGATTGAAGTGAGTGCGGATCAGATTCTGACCTATCTTCTGGACAGACTTGTGCCCGCGGCAATAGGCTATGATACCGGAAATAAGCTGCGTCCTATAGATTCCAGGATGATGTCGTTCATATCGGATAATTATAAAAAGATATATCACATTTATTCTGAGGGAAAGACAGAGGATGAAAAGCTTTATTTGAGGCTTCTTCTTGTGACTGACTATGTATGCGGCATGACTGACAGTTATGCGAAGAGGTTGTATCAGGAATTGAACGGACTAATATAGATTTGTGATATATCTGCAGGCTTGCTTTTTTTTGCTATTGCATTTATTGTAATTTAAGCGATAAACAGAATTTTTCACATCAATGATGAAAGAGGAAAATATGGATAAAGAAATGGTAGTGGTCCTGGATTTCGGCGGACAGTACAATCAGCTTGTAGCCCGTCGTGTCAGAGAGTGTAACGTTTACTGTGAAATCTATTCCTACAGAACGCCTATCGATCAGATTAAGGCGATGAATCCCAAGGGAATTATCCTGACGGGTGGTCCGAACTCCTGTTATGAGGAGGGAGCACCGACCTACACTAAGGAATTGTTTGAGCTTGGCATTCCGATTTTGGGATTGTGCTATGGCGCCCAGCTTATGATGCATGTGCTCGGAGGCAAGGTTGAGAAGGCACCTGTAAGAGAATACGGTAAGACGAATACTTTTATAGATGGTGCTAAAGATACACTTTTTGCAGAAATTGAGGATGAAACCATTGTCTGGATGAGCCATTTTGACTATATCAGCAAGGCTGCACCGGGATTTGAGATTGTTGCGCATACAGCGGACTGCCCTGTTGCTGCAGCAGCCTGTGAAGAGAAAAAACTCTATGCTATCCAGTTCCATCCTGAGGTTCTCCATACAGTTAAGGGTAAAGAGATTCTCTACAATTTTGTAAGAGGAATCTGCAAGACAGAAGGATCCTGGAGAATGGATTCTTTTGTGGAAAATACAGTAAAAGAGATAAGAGAAAAGGTTGGAGACGGCAAGGTGCTTCTTGCTTTATCGGGCGGTGTTGATTCATCAGTTTTGGCAGCACTTCTTGCAAAGGCTATCGGCAAGCAGCTCACCTGCGTGTTCGTTGACCACGGTCTTCTTCGTAAGAATGAAGGCGATGAGGTCGAGGGCGTATTTGGCCCTAATGGAAATTTCGATATTAACTTTATCCGCGTAAATGCGGCAGAAAGATATTATGCAAAGCTCAAAGGCGTTGAAGAGCCTGAGAGAAAGCGCAAGATTATCGGTGAAGAGTTCATCAGAGTCTTTGAGGAAGAGGCCAAGAAGATTGGAACGGTTGATTTCCTCGCTCAGGGAACTATTTATCCCGACGTTGTTGAATCAGGCCTTGGCGGTGAGTCCGTTGTGATTAAGTCTCACCACAATGTCGGCGGACTTCCGGATTATGTCGATTTTAAAGAAATTATCGAACCTCTTCGTTCACTGTTTAAGGACGAAGTTCGTAAGGCTGGACTTGAGCTTGGACTTCCCGAGTATCTTGTGTTCCGTCAGCCTTTCCCCGGACCGGGACTTGGAATTCGAATAATCGGAGAGGTTACAGCCGAGAAGGTTCGCATAGTTCAGGATGCCGATTATATCTACAGAACAGAGCTTGCTGAGGCGTTCAAGGAAGGCAAGATGCAAAAGCTTCCCGATCAGTATTTTGCAGCTCTTTCAAATATGAGATCTGTCGGAGTTATGGGTGATGAGAGAACCTATGATTATGCAGTAGTTCTCCGCGCCGTTGAGACAATCGACTTTATGACAGCCGAGGCTTCAGAGATTCCTTTTGAGGTATTACAGCGTGTTATGAGCCGTATCATCAACGAGGTCAAGGGTGTCAACAGAGTAATGTACGATCTTACAAGTAAGCCTCCGGGAACGGTGGAACTGGAGTGAAAATTCTGTAAATTTCAAATATTGTATTGACAAAGAGTTTCAATTAGCATAATGTAGTAGTTGCTTGTGACACTGTAAACTATTTTTTCAGAAAGGAGGTAAACGCAATGATTAAGACTAGGCATAATGATGTACTGAACATGGTAATTGTGGTTACCTCGCAGAAGTTTGCCAAGTAATTCTATAAGGCTTATTTTGGCGTGGTATCCGCTCAGGAGACCACGCCTTTTATATTTTTGGGCACATGCGCGCGATGTGCTGCAGGCGATAACTAGGCGATAGGGTCTCCGATCCTGTCGCTTTTTGTTTTGCGCACAACTGTGCGTTTGTAGATATAGGGGTGAAACAATGAAAAAGTATTTGATAAAAAACTGGTGGCGATACCTGATCGGAGGAATCTCTCTGATCTGCAGCACCGCAATTGATGTAATGCTGCCTTTCGTTACCCTGTCCATGGTTGACGACGTCATCGTGGGCAGAAATATGGATATATTCAGGAGAGACATTATTCTCTTCGTAGCAGCAGGTCTTGGAAGAGCCTTCTTCCAGTTTATTAAGGAGTTCCTGTGCGACATGTCAGGATGCCGCGTGGCATCGGGCCTTAGAAAAGACATGATGAAGCACATATTCTCCCTGAACAAGGGCTATTTTGACAAGAACAACACCGGCGAGCTCATGGCAAGAGTCAAGGACGATGCCGGATCAGTATGGGATCTTACGGGATTTGTGGGCATGCTTTTGACTGAAGCAACCGTTTATTTCATAGGCGTTGTAATCTGTATGATCACACTAAACTGGAAGCTCAGCATAATCCCGCTGGCATTTATGCCTCCTCTTGCATATGTGGCCCTTCACCTTGAGAAAAAGCTCGGCAAGGACTACGACGAGATCAGCGAAAGAAATGCCGATCTCACCAAAGTTGTTGAAGAGAACATCTCAGGTGTCAGAACTGTAAAGGCATTTTCTGCCGAGGGCCTTGAGATGAAAAAGTTCGATGAAAAGAACGAAGCCTACGGCGATGCGAACAAGCAGTTTGCTTCCGATCTTGCGGACAGCGATCCTCTTATCGGCCTGATCCCCAAGATTATGCAGGTTCTGGTGGTGGCCATTGGCGGCTACGCAGCCATCAAGGGCAGCATCACCTACGGAACTCTTGTTGCATTCGTGTCATATTCAATCCAGGTAGTATGGCCCATTGAAAACCTTGGCTGGATGCTTTCCCTGGTTTCTCAGGGTCTTGCAGGCTACAAAAAAATTAACAAGGTTATGAAGACCGAGCCCGAGATCACAGATACTTGGGCAAAAGAGCTGCATAAGGAGGGTAACAAGTCGGGTGAGATCAGCTTCGATCATGTGAGCTTCAACATTGACGGCAAGACAATCCTGAACGATGTCAGCTTTAACTTAGGAAAAGGTAAGACCCTTGGAATCATGGGTGCCACCGGTGCCGGAAAGAGCACCATCGTAAACCTTATTGAGAGGTTCTACGACGTCACAAGCGGCAGCATAAAGATCGAGGGAAAAGACATCAAGAAGATGCCCCTTAGTGATGTAAGAGCTTTTTCCTCGGTTGTAACGCAGGATGTATTTCTTTTCTCGGATACCATCACTGAGAACGTCAGACTTGGATTCAAGGACACAATGGACTTAAGAACCGTTAAGTCAGCCATCAAGAGTGCTCACGCTCAGGAGTTTGTCGAGAAGATAACCGACAGCTATGACGCTGTCATCGGAGAAAGAGGCATCGGCCTCTCCGGAGGGCAGAAACAGAGACTTTCCATTGCGAGAGCTCTTGCCAAGAAGGCAGATCTTCTGGTGCTGGATGATTCTACATCCGCACTGGATATGGAAACTGAAGCAGCAATTCAACAGGAGCTTCAGGAAAAGAATGATATGAGCAAGATCATCATCGGACACCGTATTTCTTCAGTGAAGGATGCCGATGAGATCCTTGTACTTGAAAACGGAAGGGTGGCCGAGAGAGGAACCCACTCTGAGCTCATCAGAAAAGGTGGTCTGTATTACAGCACATATGAGGCTCAGTATGGAGACTACCACAAAGCTATGGCTGCCTGCGAATAAGGAGGTGCATATTATATGGCAATAAACAGCACCAGAGAGGATGAGGATTTAAAGGAGACCCTAAAGCTTGATGTATTGGGGCGTCTTCTTAAAAATCTTTTGGAATATAAGGGAAAGATTGCGCTGGTAACAATACTTATACTGATCACAGTAGCAATCTCAACCACCTATCCTCTGCTGATTGAAAAAGTAATAAACGACGAGATCATAGACAAGAATGTAAAAGGCCTGTTCATTATGGCAGGTATTATGGTAGCCATGGCTCTCATACACTACGTAGCCACCAGAATATGGAGGCGCATAATGGCCACCATTTCCAATGATATGATAAAGAACATCAGAAGAAGGCTCTATGTTCACATTCAGGAGCTGGGAGTGGATTTCTTTGATCAGAGGCCTTCAGGCAAGATTCTGGCCAGGGTAACCGGAGACGTAAATGCTCTTAAGGAAGTTCTCTCCAGCACTATTACAACCCTGGCTCCCGAGGCCATAAGCCTTGTGGTGATCCTGGCAATAATGATCATCAAGAGCCCTGTCCTATCTCTTTCTGCGGCAGTGGCAGTTCCCATCATCATGCTGGGCCTGTTCTTCTGCGAGATTCTTGCCCACAAGAGATGGCAGAAATGGAAGAAGAAGGACTCCAACATGACAGCCTTTATCCACGAGGGTATAGAGGGCGTGTCGGTAATTCAGAGTTTCAACGCTCAGGAGGAATCCTCCAGAGAGTTCAACGGAATAGTAAACGAAGTCATCCATGCCTTCAGATCCGCAGTTCTCATCGCCGACCTGTACAGTCCCACCATTGAGATTGCAGGCGGCCTTGGAACAGCAACTCTGTATTACCTGGCTGTGACAAAACTCGGTGTGACACAGGAATCACTGGGAACTCTGTCGGCCTTCGTATTGTATCTGGGAATGTTCTTTAGTCCCATTAGGAACCTTGCCAGTTACTACAACAAGCTCATAACCAACCTCTCATCTGCAGAGCGAGTTTATGAGATAATGGACATGGAGCCTCTGGTAAAGGATGGCGAAAAGGCTATTGATCTTCCTGAGATCAAGGGCAATGTGGAATTTGATCATGTAACCTTTGCTTATCCTGATGAGCCCGATGTGGACATTCTCCACGATGTGAGTTTTACAGCTGGGCAGGGTGAGACCATCGCACTTGTTGGTCCAACCGGTGCAGGGAAGACAACCATTGTCAGCCTTCTTAGCCGCTTTTACAACACCAAGGCGGGAAGAATTTTGGTGGATGGATATGACATCAGCAAGGTTACCATCCAGTCTCTGAGAAATCAGTTTGGCATCATGACCCAGGACAATTACCTGTTCTCGGGAACCATCAGGGACAACATCAAGTACGGAAGACCCGATGCCACTGATGAAGAGATGATAGAAGTTTGCAAGGCGGTTCACGCGCACGACTTCATCAGCAAGCTGGAGAAGGACTATGACACCGTCATAACCGAAAGGGGCGGAGGACTTTCCAACGGCCAGAGACAGCTGGTGGCTTTTGCGAGAACTCTTTTGACGGATCCCAAGATACTGATCCTGGACGAGGCCACAGCCAGCATTGACACCGGAACAGAGATCCTGGTTCAGCAGGGAATCGAAGAGCTTCTTAAAAAGAGGACTTCCTTTGTGGTGGCCCACAGACTTTCAACCATTAAGAATGCGGACAAGATCTTTGTCATCGACGATGGCGGAATTCTGGAGTGGGGTGACCACGAGAGCCTCATGGCAAAGAAGGGCGCTTACTACGAGCTGTACTCCGCTCAGTTTGTGAAAGCCTCATAAAAATGAGAACGAAAACAATTGGAAGGAAAAATGAAAATGGAACTATGGGATGCCTATGATGAGCTAAATGTCATTTCAGTCTGTTTTTTGTATAATTGAGAAGATATGGATTGATGGAAAATCTGGCGATGCTAACATGAGTATATAGAAAAACGGAGGCGGTTGTGGGAGATACACATTTATATCTTATCTTAAGTGTCACATTGGTTGTGATACTCATAGGCTGCATTGCCATCCTGATAAGAAATTACATGAAGCTGATTGCCAGGAATGATGCCCTTCGCGAAAGTATCGATAACCTGTGCAGGCTGAATGACAAACTCAGAATGGACAGACACGACTATCTGAATCATTTGCAGATTGTGTATGGCCTGATGGAGCTTGAGGAATATGAGGAAATGAATTCATATCTCAGGAAGGTTTACAAGGAGTTGCTTAAAACAGGAAAAGCTGTAAAGACGTCAAAGCCTGCGATAAATGCACTTCTGGCAGCCAAGTCGGCGGAGGCAGAAGCAAAAGAGATTGAGTTTCTGATTGAAGTCAAATCTGATCTTAAAAAGCTGAGTATTGAAGACTGGGAGCTGTGCAAAGTCCTTTCCAATCTGATAGACAATGCTGTTAAGGCGCTTGAGGATTTTGACAGCGGAGAAAAGACGATCAGAGTGAACATTACGGAAACGCCTGAGAGATACATTTTCGATGTGGAGGATAATGGCCCTGAGATTCCGGAGAGCATAAGAGAGAGTATTTTTAAAAAGGGATTTTCTACCAGGAAAGAAGAGGGCCATGGAATGGGGCTCGCAATCGTATCCGAAATCTTGAATAAGAGCGGTGGAGACATTGAACTTTCGTCAGACGAAGAAGAAACTGTCTTTACCGTAAGCTTTGAAAAAGGAGAATAGTTATGGGAGCAGTTCAGATATTGGGAGTGCTAGCCCTGATAATAGGGATACTTCTGATAGGTGTCGAATTCTATATGCCGGGCTTTGGATTTCCGGGGATTGCCGGCATCATTTTTACCGCAGCAGGTATCTTTTTAACCGGAAGAAATGTTCAGGAACGAGTTATTGTGGGCGTGATAGCTATCGTTGTTATAGCAGTAATGCTGGTGATAAGCATCATAGTATTCAGTTCAAAAAAGATAAAATCACCGATTAAGCTTGATGAGGACCTGCGGGGCAAAAACCTGTTTATCGATGAGAAGGACATGGAGTATCTTATCGGGAAAAGAGGTGTTGCCATAACGGACTTAAAACCCTCCGGAAAAGGTGAATTTGACGGAGTTAAGTTTGATATTCTTTCTGAAAATTATTATATAAAAAAGGATTCACCCCTTGTTATAACAGAAGTAAAAAACAACAGGATAATGGTTGAGGAGGATAAGTAAAATGATGGCAACTATAATAATAGCGGCAATAGTAATCATACTGATAGCAGCGTTTTTTGCAGTGATACCGGTAGGAATGTGGATTTCAGCAGTAGCCAGCGGAGTAAAGATAAGTATCTTTTCCCTGGTGGGAATGAAGCTTAGAAGGGTAAAGCCTGCCAAGATAGTTAGCCCTCTTATCAAGGCGACAAAAGCGGGCATCAATGTTACAACCAATCAGCTTGAAGCACACTATCTTGCAGGCGGAAACGTAGACAGTGTGGTAAATGCTCTTATTGCAGCAGAAAGAGCCAGCATGAACCTTTCTTTTGAGCAGGCATCGGCAATTGATCTTGCGGGACGTGACGTTTTTGAAGCGGTAACAATGAGCGTAACCCCGAAGGTTATTGAGACACCTCAGATCTCAGCCGTAGCAAAAGACGGTATAGAGCTTCTTGTTAAAGCCCGTGTGACTGTCAGAACCAATATTGATCAGCTTATCGGTGGCGCCGGAGAGGCAACTGTGCTGGCAAGAGTAGGAGAAGGTATCGTAACTACTGTTGGCTCGGCTACAACGCACAGCAGTGTTCTTGAAAATCCCGATGATATTTCCAAAGTTGTTCTCGAAAAGGGGCTTGATTCCGGTACAGCCTATGAGATCATGTCCATTGATATTGCTGATATCGATATTGGAAGAAATATCGGTGCTAACCTGCAGAGCCTTCAGGCGGAGGCCAACACCAAGATTGCACAGGCCAAGGCAGAGGAGAGAAGGGCAATGGCTGTAGCTCTTGAACAGGAGATGAAGGCAGAAGTTGTTAAGGCGGAAGCAGATATTCCAAGAGCGATGGCAGAAGCTCTCAGGTCAGGTAATCTTGGAGTTCTTGATTACTACAATCTCAAGAATGTTCAGGCAGACACGAAAATGAAGAATGACATAGGAAGCGGTATTGCCGAATATGTCGAGACTAAGAAGGACAAGAACTAAGTTTACCGGGTAATACGGAAAAGAACTATTAAGGGGCGAAGATATGATAAGAGTAATGGTAGTTGAGGACGAGGAGCAGATCAGGAATATTTTAAAGAAGATGATAGAGAAGACTCCTGATTGTGAAGTTGTATCCTCCTGCGGAAATTTTGCTGCAGCTATCAGCGACTTTATCAGACTTCGCCCCGATGCAGTTTTCATGGACATAGACCTTGCGGGTGAAAGCGGCCTTGACTGTGCCAGGGCTATCACCGAAGTGGATCCGAAGGTGAAGATTATTTTTGCAACAGCTCACAGCGAGTACATGGCTAATGCCTTTGAAATATATGCTTTTGATTATCTTGTAAAACCCTTCGACCTGGAGAGAATCGGTAAGACACTTGGCAAAATAAAGAGTATGTCGTCCGGGAATGCTACCGGTTCCAATGGTGCTAAAACAGAGACCGGGTATGAGAAGCTGGTTATTCGTGGCAAAGAAGAGATAAACCTTATAGATACTAAGGATATCATAATGATAGAACGGTCCGATGGCATCTGCAGAATAGTGACCGGGGACGAGATTTTTCTTACATCAACGTCTCTATCCTCTATCCAGGATAAGCTGGATCCCGACAAATTCATGAGATGTCACAAGTCATATATCATAAGAGTTGAAGCGGTCAAAAAGCTTGAGGTATACGGCAGGTGGACATATACAGTAACTCTTAAAGATACCGATGAAACTGCGCTTATGACCTCGGAAAAATATAATGAGATGAAACAAAAGTTTTGTGGGTTTTGAAATATGTATTATCACGCATCACCGTTTGGGAACACTTCCAGGCTGGAGCCTAGAATTTCTAATCATGGAATCACTTTGATCTATTTTTCAAGAAAAAGAGAAAATGTGCTTGTCTATCTTAGTAATGCAGTAGAGAAGTATTGCAGAGAAACAGGCTTTGCTTTTGATGGAATCTGGCAAAAGTGGGGACCATATGGTTTTGATAAGGAGGGGCGTCTTTGCTTAGAGGAGTATTATCCTAATGCCCTTGAAGAAACATATAGTGGCGTTTCGGGATACATTTACAGCGCTTCTGAGATAGAGAATTGAGAAAGGAAAATTAAGAACTAATCATGTTCAAAGAATACTATGAAAAGCTGTTGGAGCGGATATCCATTGATTTTAACTGTACCCCGGCAGATTTAAGGGAAAAGAAGATTATTATCACGAAGCCCGCTTTGAATGAGGGGAGAAGGAGTTACAGCCCGGGTATGCCATTCCTCGAAATGGCTACTCTCGGAGATAGCACTGTCATCATGGCAGATGAATGCCTGCAGGATTTCCTGAAGGAGCTGATAAAAGATAAGGAGGCGCATCGTCTGTTTGAATTTGATAATCTTCTGAAGTTAAATGAAGAACTGAAACCGTATGGCTACCAAATGAATCATACGCATCACATGTTCCTGCCCTGCTGTGATATCAAGGTGGAAGAGCGTTTCCGTGTTAAATGGCTATATAATAGTGAAATAAGTCAGTTTTACGGTGATTCACGCTTCCCGAACGCAATTGCTTATCCTGAGCCTTGTCCGGTTCGGCCGGACAGGATCGCAGTCATTGCGCTTGATGGGGATAACATTATGGGTATGGCAGGCTGTTCTGAAGATGCACCACACTGGCAGCAGATAGGAATTGATGTTTTACCTGAATACCGGTCAAGAGGGATCGGATCCTATCTTGTGACTCTGCTTAAAAACAAGATTATTGAAATGGGCGATGTTCCTTTCTATGGGACAGCGACAGCAAATATTCAGTCACAAAACGTTGCCATTAAAAGCGGCTTCAGACACGCATGGGTGGAAACCGAGGCTATGAAGGTCTAAAAAGCTACAAAAGACATATAATCTGTATTTGACTTCGCCCTTGGGGCATGCTTTATCATTTTCTAAAAATATAAACATCAGGGAAGGTCTCCTATGAATATTGATGACTATATCGAGTTATACAAAAAAGATGGTTACATTAAGGAAATGAGAAAGCATGTTGGACATGCTCCTGTGATGACCTGTGCCTGCGGTGTGATAATTGAAAATGACGAGGGCGAAATCCTTTTACAAAAGAGGCAGGATAACGGGTGCTGGGCCATTATAGGCGGAGCCATGGAAATGGGTGAGACTTTTGAAGAAACCATCAGAAGGGAAGCCTTGGAGGAATCCGGTCTTACGCTTGGAAAACTTGAGGTGTTTCAGCTCTATTCGGGGAAGGACCGCATAATACAATATCCTAACAGTGACATATGTTTTGGTCCGGGAATAGTTTTCATCACAAAAGAATACACCGGTGATATCGTGAATGATCCCGGCGAGGTGATGGAGCACAGATTTTTTGGAAAAACTGAGTTGCCTGAAAATCTAAATGAGTACGATAGAAAAATTATCCTTGAGTGGGTTAACAGAGGCTAACTGGCGGAGGAGAGCAATGCATTTTGACAAATCTCACAACTACATTGGATGGCTCAGAAGCAAGGTCGGCCATGAAAAAATAATGCTCGTATTTGCAGGCGGCTGTATCTTCAACGATAAGGGAGAAGTTCTCCTTCAGAGAAGAGGAGATAGTAACAAATGGGGATTTCCGGGAGGTGCTGTTGAACTTGGTGAAACACCTGAAATGGCAGCAGTACGCGAGGCAAAAGAAGAGACCGGACTTGATGTTGAAGCAGGTAAGATAATCGGAATCTATACGGATAGCGATATTGAATATCCCAACGGAGATAAGGCTCACAGTATTTGCATAGCCTATGAGTTAAAAGTCGTAGGCGGAGAATTATTCTGTGATCAGGAAGAGACATTGGAGCTTAGGTATTTTTCAAAAGAGGATAAGCCGATTTTGTTTTGCAAACAGCACGAAGAAATGTGGCAGGATATTTTTAGTGGAAACTGTTGACAAGAAAAATGTTTGGTGTTTGAATAATATTTAGCGTTTGACAAAAACTATCGGAGGTATGAAAGGAATGCGGAATAGGTAATATTGATTCATAAATTTGCAATATGCAGATTGAAAAGGTCATCAGAGAATGGCTTTTTTAAGCACGGATCATATTATCTTGAACACATTTTTCATAGAGCCGATTGGTCATAGATTATCAGTACCGTGGCCCTTGATTTATCAGGGGCGTTTTTAGTTCTGATATATTAAGTGAAAATAGCATGCTGCTCATAATGTAGCGGTATGTGGTGTTAAGGGATAATGGATCCGTCTGCATAATGCAGGCGGTTTTTTTGTGTCGCGGAAGTTGCAATTTATGACAGGAGGACGTATGGAAACGAAAACAAAGAATCCCTTATGGACGAGGGATTTTACAATAATAACTATAGGCAGCGTGATTTCAATGTTTGGAAATAGTATGGCAGGATTTGCCATGAGTCTTATGGTGCTTGACTATACAGGGTCAACAATGCTGTATGCAGTATATCTTATGACCTATACTGTGCCAAAGCTGATTGTACCCATAATATCAGGTGCAGTACTCGACAGATTTTCCAGGAAAAAGATGATATATACCCTGGACTACACTATGGGAACTATCTATCTGCTGGTTGGCATTCTTCTTATGAGAGGGTGGTTCAGCTTTCCATTATTTGCACTTTTCAGTCTGCTAATAGGCTCGATAAGCAGTATATACATGGTGGCTTATGACAGCTTTTATCCGCTTCTTATAACGGAGGGGAATTATTCAAAGGCATACTCTATAGCAAGTGTGCTTGAGACGCTGGCGATGTTCATGGTTCCTGTAGCAACCTTTTTATATAATCTCGTGGGCCTTGGTCCGTTACTTCTTGCAAACGCAGTGTGCTTCCTAATGGCAGCAACACTTGAAGTAAATATAAAGGCTGAGGAGAAATATATAGAAAAGCAGAGCATGAGACAGGATACTAAGGATATGGGGCATGTAGAGAGAATGCTCTTTGATATCAAGGAGGGTTTCTTATATCTTTTTTCGGAAAAAGGACTGCTTGTCATTGCTGTTTATTTCTTGTTTAGTGCTATGGCAGGAGGGGCTTCTGATGTAATATGCCTCCCATATTTGAAGAGTCACTACAAAAACGGAGAATACCTTTTCATGTGTATTTTCGGGATGAGCTTTTTAGGAAGAGGACTTGGAGGGATGTTCCACTACAGGAGGAAGCTCCCTGCAAAATACAAGTTTTATATAGCTCTTTTGGTGTACATAATCATAGGCGTTTTTGAGGGATTATATCTATATGTGCCTGTGAAAATTGCGATGGGGCTTGGCCTTATTGTGGGAATCGGAGGAGTAACCAGTTACACAATCAGAATCTCTTCAACTCAGAGCTATGTTCCGGATGAGACAAAGGGCAGATTTAACGGGGCTTTTCAGGTTCTTAGTACATCAGGTGCACTTCTAGCGCAGCTGATGGCCGGTGTTCTTACAGTCTATATGGATCAGAGGGCTGTGCTCCTTTTGTTTGAGCTTCTAAGTGTGTTTGCGGCCATAGCTTTTGTGGGAACTAACAGAAAATATGTAAAGCCAATCTATAACAGAAACATGTAATTAAAAGGAGGTACTATGCCCAGACGATTACTTATAAAAGCAGAAAATATAGTTCATTCCTACGGCGAACAGACTGTTCTTGATTTTGACAGATTTTATTTATACGAAGGTGAAAAGGTAGGTCTTGTTGGTGTAAACGGAGCAGGGAAAAGCACTCTTTTGAAAATTCTATCAGGAGAAATAGAACCGACTAAAGGGACAGTTTACAGAGACTGTGAGCCATTTTATTTTGAGCAGTTTGGTATGGCGGCGGTCTATGAAACAGACTATGAGGAAGCAGGAAAAATGGGAGTCAGCGATCAGCTCTGGCAAGAAAATGTCAGCGGCGGCGAGAATACAAGAATCAGACTGGCGCAGCTTTTTTCAAGCCCTCAGGCGGTAGCTTTCCTTGATGAGCCAACCTCAAACCTTGATTTTGATGGGGTGGAGCTTTTAAAGAAAAGACTTAGAGAAATTGAAACAATGGTTATCATCAGCCATGACAGAACCGTACTCAATGAGCTATGCGACAGGATTGTTGAGATATCCTTTAGTGAGCTTCAAAGCTATAACGGCAATTATGATGATTATGTTGTTCAGAAGGAAGAGCAGTATAAAACACAGCTCTCGGAATATGAAAACTATCAGTCTGAAAAGAAAAGATTGCAGAATGTTTACACTCAGAAGAAAGCCAAGGCAAAGAAGGTTGAGAAAAAGCCAAGGAACATCACTGCAAGTGAAGCTAAGGCACGGGCCCTTTGCGGAAACAGGAAACCTGAGGATAAGGCGAGAGGAATTGAGAAAAGTGCATCCAATGTCTTAAAAAGGATAGAACACATGGAGGTCAAGGAGAAGCCAAAGGAGGAACCGACTGCAAGACCGGACTTCAGGCTGACAAATCCTCCAAGGAATCCAATTGTCATACGAGGCGAGCATATTAACTTTTCATACGACGACAATGTGATACTTGATGATGCGGATTTCATGATAAAAAACGGAAGTAAGGTGGCGCTTCTTGGAAGTAACGGTGCCGGTAAGACAACACTGCTGGAACTCATAGCAAATAGATATATGGTCTACGTAGTTCCGGGGGCCAAGATCGGATACGCCAAGCAGAACATGTCGCAGATAGATTATGACCGGACAGTGCTTGAAAACATAAGAAGGGTAAGTATACAGACAGAAAGCTTATCACGTATAATATTATCCAGGTTACTGCTTACTGAAAAAGACATGAACAAGAAGGCATCACAGTTATCCGGAGGAGAGAGGATGAAGCTTTCCTTTGCGATGCTTTTTGTGTCGGATGTCAATTTGCTCATTCTTGATGAGCCTACAAATTATCTTGATATTCCTTCGGTTGAGGCGCTTGAAAAGCTGCTGATAGAGTATGAAGGGACACTTCTTTTCACATCGCATGACAAGATGTTTGTGGACAGGATTGCAACAGAGAGACTTTACGTTGAGAATGGGAAAATAGTAAGTGATATGCAAAAGAAATAATGTGCTAAGAGGAGGTTCATCATGGCAGTTAAATTCATGCGTACAGGACAACAGGGAATTCTGGTATGGGATGAGGAGACAGGCTACAGGTTCGGTATAGATTTATTCTTATCCGATATGGAGGGCAGACAGGTAAAGACCCCGTTCGATATCGAAGCTTTGAAGGATGTTTCCCTCTTTTTCGGAACTCATGACCATATAGATCACATAGATAGAGATGCCTGGGTAAAAATTGCTGGGATTAATTCCAAGGCAAAATTTGTAGCACCTAAGTACTTTGAAAAGACTTTGCCCGATGAACTTGGCATAGAAAAAGAACGGTTTATTTTTGTGGATGAAGAATACTCTGCGGATGTAGATGACCTGCACATAGAGGCAATTCCCGCAGCGCATGAATTTCTTGATACTTCGCCGGAGGGGCTTCACCCGTATCTGATGTATATAGTTACTTTCAGTGGAAAGAAAATCTGCCACATGGGAGACACCTGCCTCTATGAAGGGGTATATGACAAGCTAAGGAAAAGCGGCCCCTTTGATGTCATGTTCCCTCCGATAAACGGGCGGGATGCAGTGAGACTTAGAGATAACTGCATCGGAAATATGACATATCAGGAGGCAGCAGATCTGGTGGGGACTTTAAAGCCGGCACTTGCCGTTCCGGGACATTACGATATGTTTAAGTTCAATGGTGCTGATCCAAACGAGTTTAAGGACTATGTGGAAATAAAATATCCGGGTCAAAAAGTGATGATCATGCAGCCGGGTGAGGAATTTGAGTTATAAAAGAAAAGCGCACTTTTAAAGCATTATTTGACAGTAGCAAGGCAAATAGTGAGAAGAGTTTTTTGCAAAACTAGGATAAGTTAATAATGTAAATACAGATAAGTTTCTTTTCACGGGAGGACCTATGCTTAGACCTGACAAAATAACAGAGGCCGGACGCTTTAACAGTTTTGATAATAACGAAATATTACTTGGAAAAAAGAAAAACCACCTTCCTGCAATGGGGTGGAACAGCTGGAATGCCTTCGGAAGCGGTAATACCGAAGCACTGACCAAGGCAATGGCAGATAAAATGGTAGAGCTGGGCCTTGATAAGAAAGGTTATCAGTATGTAGTTTTGGACGATGGCTGTTATAACCCCGAGAGGATTGACGGAAAGCTAGCTGCGGAACCGGTGAAGTTCCCGGGTGGTTTTAAGTCTGTTTCCGATTATGTCCATGCTAAAGGTCTTAAGTTTGGCATGTACAATGATATAGGTGTAAAGACCTGCTCCGGAGCAAGGGTTGGCATTTGCGGATACGAGGATGTGGATGCAAAAAGCTATGTTGAATGGGGCGTTGATTTTATGAAGGTTGATAATTGCTATTATCCTTTTGATAACGCTACTTTTTCAAATTCAGAGAATGCTGCATACACCTTTACGCCTGATATCAGAGCGATAAAAATATGCGGAAAGAAAAGCGAGATTCTTAGCGCCGTATCCGATGGCAGAATAACCGGTGATCGTGCTCATGCAGAAAAGGATTATGTGACGGGGCTCGGAACCTTCGATGGAACGGGACCGGATGCTTCTCCCGTGGGAGTCAGAAGCAGTGAACTCATTTTTGATTATGAGCCCTCTGCTGATAATAAGACAGATAATAATGAATACCAGATCTTAGTGGAATACAGGTCCTCAAAAGAGGAGGGTCGTGGTGACTGGCTTCAGCTTGCAGTAGGTGATGAGTATTATTATGACGATTTTCTTACCAAGGGACTTGATGCGGAGCTCTCTGATAAGAATTTGAATGATCCCGATAACAGAAATAATCCCGTGGATAACAATATGCCGGATCTGGACGGGGAAGAAAATAAAGAGGCTGCAGATAAGGAATTCATCTGGAGTGAGCCTGTTACAGTCAAGCTTGGTGATGGTATTAATCATATCAGGATTATGAATCACAGAAGACAGGAAAACACTCTTAATTCATATTCCAGAATCCTGAAGGCACTTAATGAAGCTGCTCCTGGACACGATATCATCTATTCTGCCTGCGAATGGGGTAAGAGTCATCCGCAGAACTGGGCTTACAAAGTATGTGACAGCTGGAGAATCCTGAATGATATAACATTCCGGGTAGGAAGTGATGGAGATCCCGGGCACGGCGACTGGAAGGATGATTATACTCCAAGTGTGACGACGCAGTATAACAAGGCAGTCATAATGGATGAGTTCGCAGGTCTTGATAAGGGCTGGAACGATCCCGATATGCTGATGATAGGCATGGACGGACTTGATGAGATTCAGTGCAGAACACATATGACACTGTGGTGCATGATGAATTCGCCTCTTATGCTGGGACTTGATCTTAGAAGAGTACAAAAAGGTGACTGGATCTATAACATAATCGCCAATGACGATGCTATTGCAATT
The DNA here is from genome assembly GCF_000420905.1 of Butyrivibrio sp. AD3002. Taxonomy (NCBI): domain Bacteria; kingdom Bacillati; phylum Bacillota; class Clostridia; order Lachnospirales; family Lachnospiraceae; genus Butyrivibrio; species Butyrivibrio sp. AD3002. The sequence goes on from NZ_ATVV01000007.1 coordinate 53,763, forward strand.
AATCAGGACTCTCTCGGAGTTCAGGCAAAGAGGGTATTTTCAACTCTGGCGAAGGAGTGTCCTGACAAGGAATATATTCGCGATATAAACCGTGTGGATATTCTTGTTAAACCGCTTAGCGGGGACAGATTTGCAATAACCTTTGTAAATGTCAGCGAGGAAGATAAGAAGGACTCTTACAGTATTACCCATAAGGAAATTCAAAAGTTCCTGGGAGATAGGATAAAATCAGCAGATAAATATCTTGTAAAAGATATTTGGACAGGAGAAGAAACCGAGAATGACACAGGTGTATTTAAAGTAGACGGACTTAAAGCCTGTGACCAGGTTACGATTGTTGTGACTCCTAAAGGCTGATTATATAGGTAAAATGACGACTGAAGCATTCATAGATTATTTAACAGAAGAATACCGTGGCGATACAGCCGCTTTTTGGAAGCATATGATGGCGGATAATTCAGAAGAGATGCTGATGCAACCTGTCACAAAGAAAAAAGCGGCTCTGATATTGCACGCCATGATGAGGGATTCACTTAATATAAAGGATGTTGACTGGGATAAGGCCAAGAAACTAAAGGATATCTATGATTGCCGCATCTGTGCTAATGCTGTTGCACAGGTAATTGAAAGAGGTCTTATAGAACCGGAGAAGCCGGACTTATTCGGAATGCAGATTCCCATGAAGGATGAAGAATTACTGAGCGCTGTGAAAAAGCTTATCATATAAATATAATGCTATCTTTAGATAATTATTAGATTTATCTGTTACAGTAATAATATACGTATTGTGGCATGCTATGCGATTTCAATAATGAGGATTGGAGCATGAGAGCACAAAGTATAAATCATTACGGTTACGATAAAGAAACTAAAGAGGAATGCACAGAGCTTATAAACGGAACCAATAGAAAACATGTGATGATTCTGAATATATGGTTCTTTATAGTGAATGTGCTGTGTATTATATTCTCAGCGTTTGATATTTTCAGCGTAAACCAGAGCGAGATGAGACTGTATATTGTTTATGCAGTTGTTTCTGCTGTGTTTTTTGTGGTGTGCAAGACCTATGGAGCGAAACCAACTACCGGAAGAGTGACGGTTCTGGTAGTCGTAAATATGCTTATATGGATGGCCTATTCCATTCAAATATCAATTGATCAGCCATACATGGCAGCTACACTTTTCATGGTCATGCTGGTTGTATTGTCTTTTTCTTTTATTTCAACCATGCTAAGGACATTGGCAGGCATAGCATTGTGCTGCGGATGTTTTCTCTATTGTTCATTTAAAATCAAAGCAATTTCCATCGCAGAGCAGGATTTATATAATGTAATTATTTTCGTATCACTTTCAATCGTACTGCACTTCGCCTTTCAGAGGACCAGAATGCAGCAGTTTGTCACGATGCAGAAAAATATACAGATTCAGCGCGAGCTGGAGATAAAATCAAGTTTTGACGCGCTTACGTCTTTGTTAAACAGAGGGCGTTTCTTCTCCCTTGCAGGAAATATCCTTTCAAATCCCCATGATGAATATATTGCAATATGTCTTCTCGACCTCGACGAGTTCAAACAGATAAATGATAAACTTGGGCACCAGATGGGCGATAAGGCTATCCAGATAGCGGGACAGACAATTATCGAGGGCCTCGGAGTGGATATGACAAAGAAGTGGACTTTTCAGGAAAAGGTTTTGAAGGAAGGAATCAGTTTTCCCGGAAGGCTTGGCGGTGATGAATTTATAGTGTTTATAAGAGGGAAGAAGAACAGAGAGGAAGTTACGGAGCTTCTTCAAAATATGCTCAGATCACTTAACAGTGTAGAAGTAGGAGATCTTCACGGAATACATGCATCTCTTGGGGTGACCGAGATAACAGAAAATGACAGAGACATAGATGTTGCATATAAGCGTGCTGACGAGGCCCTGTATGAATCCAAGCGGGCAGGAAAAAATCAGATACGTTTTATGGACGCAGAAGAATAAAGGCAGGGAGGTAGATTATGAATTCAAATGAGATCAACCTGCTGATATTTTTCATAATAATACTGCTAATGCTCACAGCAATTACTCTGCATGAAAACTATACCAGGAAAAAGCGCACGGCAGCAATTCTTGAGATACTGGTTGGAATTATTGAAGCGGGAAATCCTAATCTCGACGGACATTCTCTCCATGTGCATAATCTGACGATGGTATTATATGAATTTATGCCTTTCAGATACAGATTACAGGTCAGCCAGATTGACCTTCACTATGCGTCGCTTCTTTTGGATATAGGTAAAAATGGCATACCTGATTCGATAATGGAACATGCGGGGAAGCTTGGACAAAATGAGTGGGAGATAGTAAAGAAGCATCCTGATATAGGAGTAAATATGTTAAAGGATGTGCCCGGGATGGGGAAAACTCTTTCCTACATTCTGTATCATCATGAAAGAATTGATGGTAAGGGCTATCACCAGCTGACAGGGGAACAGATTCCCCTCGGAGCCAGAATGATTGCGGTGGCAGATGCTTATTCTGCCATGACAATGAATCGCTTGTACAAAGCTACTTTGCCCTACGCTGAAGCTACATCCGAACTTCGATTAGCAGCCGGTACACAGCTTGATGAGAATCTTGTAAACATTTTTTGTAATATACCGATGAGTAAAATTGATTCCTGCATGGAGGATGTCAATCTCAAAATGGAAAGATATCCCAACGCCAGAAAGGGGAGTATAGGTGTATGAAGTGGAAGAGAATGCTTTCCGCCATACTGACAGTAATGGTGCTAATATGTGCGATGTCCTGCGGGAAAAAGCAGGATAAGCAAAACGCATCGGGAGTGGATCCGGAGACGGCGCCTCATATAACATTGGCGCTAAGAGCCGGTATTTACTCCGATGCGATAAAATCCTGCCTCATTCCGTTCGAAGAAGAGAACCAGGTCATTTGTGATGTGCTGGAACTTGGAGAAGAAGAGCTTCACAAAGGTATTCTTGAAAATGCATCGAAGACTGAAGGGCAATATGATCTTTGTATGATAGACGGATCCTGGAAGGCAGAGATGACCGCAAATTCATTACTGTTAAACCTTTCCAAAGAAGGATATGAACTGGACGATGACATTATAAAAGCTACCACGACTATCTGCTACGATGGAAATGATATATATGTTGCGCCTTTTTACGGCAATGTGACCGTTCTTCTTTTCAATAAATATAACGTGGAGAAAGCGGGATATAATGTTGAACAACTTTCATCCCTTGAAGAGATATATCAGGTGTGCAAGGCTTCACAGGATAAAGGGAACCTGGGGTTCATGTACAGGGGCGATTCCGAGAACAATTATGTGGTGGATTTTCTCCCGATTCTCAGATCCTACGGCGGGTGGGTTGTTGATGAAAATAACAAGCCCACGGTAAATACAGAGGAATTCAAGAAAGCGCTCAATTTTTATATGCAGCTGATTGCTACAGGAAAATCGGAAAGCAGAGATGATCTTATAATGGCGATCGACAACGGAGCAGCTACTATGGCGGTAGGCTGGCCGGGGTGGTATACGCCTACAAAGAGATCAGCATCTGACTACATTGCACTTACGGGAAAAGCGTTCAGTGACTCTGAAGGGTATAATGCAAATGTATATGGTATATGGACCATAGGTGTTCCTGTAAATAGCCAAAATAAGGAATTGGCAGTGAAGCTTGTTAAGTATCTGATGGACCCTCAAGTGCAAAAAAGTACAATAGAATACGGAGGCGTTCCCTGCAGATACTCATGCCTTACTGATGAGAAGATTCTGGCAGATAATCCTCCGCTAAAAGCGGTCTGTGCTGCTCTTGAAAACGGTGTTTACAGACCTGATATGGAAGAGTGGACCGATTTTTATACAATACTCGGAAATAAGATGGAGCTTATCATAAACGGGGAGAAAGATATAGACGAAGGGCTTTCTGAGGCACAGGCAGAGCTTGAGGAGATGCTCCGTAAATAATCTATATCCTTGCAACTATGCCGAGCTTTGCGTGCATGAGCTTTTTGTTTTCATACATTCGCTTATCGGCAAGCAGATAAACACTGTGAGAGTTTTTCTGCTCCACTTCAGTGCTGAAGGCATAACCGGAAGCTACGCTTCTTCTGTAGCCGGGATACAGAACATTTTTCACCTCAAGCGCGTCTTTAAGCCTTGTTAAAAGAGTATCCACTTCATCAAAATGTTCCTTTTTGAGAATTGCCACAAACTCATCGCCACCTATCCTGGCGATGAAAGCTTTGTCATCAAAACACTGTTTAAGAACCTGAGAGAATTCCAATAAATATTTATCTCCTGCGGCATGTCCGTCGCTATCGTTAATTTCCTTAAGGCCGTTAAGATCAAGACTTACTATGCAGTAGTCGTCATCGCTTTTGTCCAAATCTTCCAGATACTTATCATAGCGTGATCTGTTTGGAAGATCTGTCAGTCCGTCTGCATAAGCAAGGTGTGTCAGAGACGCATACTCTTTTCTCATGGCGAAGGATTCCGACAAGTAAATGAAATAGTTAATGAGGTTTGCGAAAACGAATATCAGTCCTGCCATCGGAATCATGCGTATTGTCAGGAATGATGGGGGAACAATATTCCTTATTTCCAGAGAAAAAGCGGCATAGTTGATTATGTATGACAGAGAAAAAACAGAAAGACCGAGTAACTGTATTACCTCGGCAGGCGCAAGCTTTTTTTGCTTAAAATCTTTAAAGAAGATGATAAGCATGAAGAAGGAACATATTATGGATATGCACTGAAAATACGGCAACGTGCGATTCATATGGATGACACCTGTGAAATGAAGCACGATAAGACCTATACAAATGAAGGAACTGGTGCAGGACACTACCATAAATATCCAATCGCGGTAGTGCTGTTGGATGCAGCCGACAATAAGGTAAGTAAGAGGCACCATAAGATAAAGGGAGACATACTCTAATTCGGTAGCTCTGCTTTTGGTATCTATGAAAAAATCGACCAGTCTGAAATAACCAAGTACCCACACTCCCAGATTAATAAACAGGATCGATACAAAGAGTTGGGAAAGAATACTGGGCATTGTCTTGTAAAAACCTAAAGTAATGATTAAAAAGGCTGCACCGAAAATTATCAGGAAAACTCCCGATGCAAGAGGAAACATATTTCTAAATATATAGGAGCGCATGACATCGTGATAATCGCCGTATACAGGCGGCAAGTAAAAATTATAGAAGCTGTCTTCTTCAACATAGAGGACGAGCCGCAGCTCCATAGGATGATCCTTTTCCGGAACAGGAACAACATGGAAACTACAACCTATATATTCTCCTTTTTCCAGCAAGTCTTTATACTCCGAACGGATGAGCTCGTTATCAATAAACAGGTCGTATGCAGAATATCTTGAAAGAAACATAAAGGTGGGAAACACGAAAGCGTTACTTGCAGGAATAGTTCTTGAGAGCACAATAATATCACCCTTCTTTGACCTAAAGTTGAGAGCCCTAGGGATGTCATAAAGAGAGACATTCTCGAAGCTTTCTTCGTTAAATTCAACAGACCATTCTTTATCAAATGTGTATATCTTTCCTGCATTAGCCGGATAGAATAAAAAGTGGCATATAGTTACAAGAAGCAGGAAGGTAAGAAGTGCAATTATAAGGAATTTGATTCGTTTAATCATCTGCAGGTACACCTCCTTCCTTCGAGGGTGTATTGCCCATTATGTCATTTACAAATCTTCCGATCTTGGAAGAATGATGCTTATCTTTTTCTTCATACATGCGGTTATCGGCAAGCACAAAAACATCGCCGGCTTCGCCACCTTGAACTTCACGGCTGTAGGCGAAACCACAGGATGCGGACAGATTTAGGTTTGTCTCATGACTGTTGAAAGCATTAAGTCTTTCGCGCAGGTCATTTATCATTTTTTGGCATATTCCTTCCTCGGGATTCTCTACTGCCACAAGGAATTCATCACCGCCGGTTCTCCCTATCAAAGCTGCACCGGAAAAAGCCTGCTTCATGATGTCTGCGAAGGTCTTTAATATTCGGTCACCCTCCTGATGCCCCAGTGTATCGTTGACAGGCTTTAAATTATCCATATCAATAGAAATGATGGCAAATTTTCCATGTACAGATGCCATGTATTGCATACATTTGGCACGATTCATAAGGCCTGTCAGAGAGTCGGTATAGGCAAGACCCTCAAGGTGCTCCTTCATGTAGACTGAGTTAATATGCTCTATTCCGTGATAGAAATAGAATACAAACAGGCAAAGTACAAAGCACAAAGCGCCTATAGTCATAAAGTTGATATCAGCGTAAGCTTCTCCGCCTGCTAAGAGAAACTTAAGCACATTGTACTTTATGATATCAATGACAGAGCAAACTATGAAAAGGGCAAGACCCAGCACGAGAATGCTGTCTGAAGTCATTCCAACGTATTCCGGACTATTTCTTCTGTTATGATAATGCTTTATCACATCGGTAATAATCTGCGGAAGCTCTATTATTGTTTCTACAATAGCCAGAATGTGAAGTGTGGGTACAAAAATATTAATATGGATAATTCCGCTTATATGTAAGATGGTGGTAACTATCGGGAAAAGCGCATTTATAGCTATCAGAACCTTATTTAGATTGGTGTTAAGGCTTGGATGCGATGAAATAAGAAAGGCAATAATAGCAAAAGGAATAGAGTACAGAGAAAAGTACTCTAGGAAATTGAAGAAGGCTTCATAATCCGAAAGGAAGCAAAACAGGTCGTTAAAAGCAAGGTTGTAGGCACCAAGGAAAAATGCTATCAGTGAAGTGAAGATTAGTGACAGATCATGTCCGTGGTACATATACAGATACGAGGAAAGTGTCAGTAAAAGAAAAGCAAAGACTATCTGGAAACCGCCTATGAACAGAGGGAGGCGCTTTTTCTGCAATAAGTGCCGCTCGAGCTCAAATCTGTTTCCGTAGTAGACCGGTGAAAGACCGGAGAATGCATCATCTTCTGTGACATCGAGTCTGATTGTCAGAGTTTTTCCGGCATATTGTTGCGGATTTTTAATTGGAACAATATTAAAGTGCTTGGGGAGGAGTCTTCCCGCATCATAGAATTCTTTTCCATAGTTATAGATTTCCTCATCATCTATATAGACAGTGACTACCGAGAGGATAGTTCTGAACATGATACAAGCAGATGGCACCTGCCCTGAAGGGAACGAGGTGCTTATTATCACAACATCGCCCTTTTGGGAATCTCCTATATTCAGATCTTCAAGAGATGCATCATCTGCATGAAAATTTCCATGCTTTACAGACCATCCGTCTTCCAGGGTGGTCATATGATAGGTGTTTGGCGTGGTCATAAATGAGCTGCCAAAAAGAATTAAAATTACCGGTATTACTACCAGCAAAATGGGCAGCAGCCACACGTTTATATGTAAATAATCGCGAAGTCGCATAGCTCTCTCCTGATAATAAGTATATCAATAAAAAAAGCAGTCTTTTATAAAAAAACAGTTATATTTCTGAATTTTGTATTACCAGAAGAAGTAAAAAGACCTCATCCGAGTGATGGATGAGGTCTGAGGATTTTTAAAAGCTCCCGCTGCTTCCGCCGTGGCTTGTTCCCGAAGAACCTGTATGGGTTGAAGAACCGCCGGTATCCTTTGGCTTAGCATGCTTTGACAGAGTTTTTCTTATAAATCTGTCGTGGTGTCCGGTTAGGGACAGACCATTTTGTGAATAATTCGAAGCTCCGGTTTCTCTGTGAACCGTGTGGAGCTGCGCAATAAATATGAAAAGCGGAATCAGTGCAAGTAAAAGACCTGCAAGAATACAGATTCCGAGTTTCCCTGCTGTGAAGGTGTGGGAGTCAATATCATCCTGAAGCTTTCTGCTGCAAGCAGAGATAAATTTATCGAAGGAGGAGTAATAATTTCCTGCCGATAAATCGCTCTTGCAGGCATCAATAAGGTCTTCCTGATCTGAATCCGAGTACACCTGTATTGCAGAGCCGGTTGTTGTAATATGCCATTGTCTGGAGGTTATATCAATCAGGAAGAGAATTCCGTCGTGTTTTTCTCCAATGCCATAGCCGTTATAATCGTAAAAATCGTCGGCATAGGCCTCTACATCGCGGCTTCCGAGACTGTCTACGGTAACAATGACAATGGCGGAATTATACTCGTTTTCCACCTGATAGATATGAGTTGCCAGAGCGTTCTCTTCGTCATCCGTCAGCAGATCGGCGGCATCGACTACAGGGAAAAGTGATCCGTCTACCGTATAAACGGGATCCACAAGACCCTCGGTGCCGGCCTTAACATTAAACGACAGGATGACAGGCAATGCCAGAATGAAGCATATCAGCATGGCCGTAATAATATTCAGTTGTTTTTTATGATTCATATTCCTATCCCTTAATGTATTATTAGCTGATAACGATGAGACAGATGATTATGGAAATAAGTGTAAATCCAAGCGCTGAAAGGATATAGAGTACGGCAGCTCGTCCCTTACTTACAGGAAGGTTGCCGACAAATTTACCGCTCTGACCGTTCATTGCGAACAGATAGTTGTTTCCGTTCCAGGAAGTGTTTAACAGCCATACCGGATAGAGCGCATATTTGTGTGAAAGACTGCGCACCTGTTTGTTTCTGGTAATGGGTGTTACTGATGAATAGCCGGTTACGGTATTTCTGATATCGTTTTCAACCGTGTTCTCCATACGATTCACGATGTGCGTCTTGGTTTCCTCTACATCAACGTCGTATCTGTTTGCAAGAAATCCTGCAAGATATCCGCTGTTGAAGGGAACCGCCTCGGAAAAGTTGAAGGGTTCGATGGATTCCATAAGATCATCGGGCATCTCTTTTGAAGCGTCATGGGGTACATGACTGAATTCTTCGTGACCGGATCTGTCAACCTCGTAAAAGCTGGTTTCCGTGTAATTGTAGTCGCTGTCACTCCAGGTTCTGACCTTTGTTGCTTCGAATCTGTAGTCAGCATCTATCTTTGCATCATAAAGCCAGTACGGAATATAAATTCCGCGAATTTTGTCTATATGATTCTGCGCAAAGAAAACCCTGGGTAAAAGCAATTTTCCTTTAACATAGCCGGCATAGCTGTCCATGGCGTCCTGCTTGCTTTTCTTAAACGGGATGACATAGTTGGGGCGAAGGTCACCGGCGAACTTTTCTTTTACAACAACATTGTTACTGCAAAAAGGGCAGGTGAGGGATCCTTCAGTCTCAGAGGCGACTATCTCACCTCCGCAGGACTGACAGGAATACACCACCATACCATCGGTTTCGCCGGGTTTCCATTCTGTGCCTTCCGAAAGCCATTCATTGCTGTCTGCTTTTGCATCTTTGTCCTGTTCCTCCTGTCTGGGGGCTTTGTAATCACTAACCTTTATTTTGGTGTCGCAATAAGGACAAAGCAGCATCTGACTGCCGGCATCAAAATTCATTACCCCTCCGCACGAGGGGCATTCATATTCGGTTAATCCCATAGATAATTTCCTAAACTATTATTTCTGCCGATAATTATGGTCTGGGCTGACCACAATTTGAACAGAATTTTCCGCTGTTAACAGTTCCGCATGAGCATGTCCAGTCTGCGCTGGGCTTGGGCTGACCGCAATTTGAGCAGAAATTGCCGTTGTTGACGGTTCCGCATGCGCATGTCCAACCACCCTGGCTCTGAGGCTGCATCTGAGGAGCTGCCTGTGCAGGCTGTGCCTGCTGCCCCATAGCGAAGAGTCCGGCTGCGTTTGCACCGCCTGCCTGCTGTGCCATGTTCATTCCTGCAAATGCCATCATAGGACCTGTTGATGTGTTCTTAGCGGCATCCTGCATAGCCTGTGCCTGTGCGCCTACAAGAGTAGCGGCTGCCATGTTGGGATTTGAAAGAACAGCATTCTTCTGAAGCTCTTTGATCATCTTTTCATCTTCTTCAGAAGCGTTTACGGAGTTGATACCGAATGTGGAAATTCTGATTCCGTAAGTGTCGCCCCATTTAGCTGAAAGAACTTCGTTCAGTGCATCAGCGATCTCTGTGGTGTGTCCGGGAAGAGCACTGTAACGAACGCCTGTCTCTGAAATCTTTGCAAATGCGGGCTGAAGAGCTGTGAGAAGCTCACTCTTTAACTGAGATTCGATGTTTTCTCTCTTGTACTCTCCTGTGAAGTTTCCGCAGAGATTGGTATAGAAGAGAATGGGATCTACGATCTTGTAACTGTATTCACCATGGCAACGGATGGAGATATCAACGTCGAGGCCGATGTTTTTATCTACAACACGGAAAGGAACCGGATTAGCGGTACCGTACTTGTTGCCGATGATATCCTTGGTGTTGATATAGTAAATGCGCTGGTCGTTAGCGGCATCTCCGCCGAAACTGATACGCTTACCGATCTTTTTAAAGGTTTCCTTGATGTTGGAAGAGAGGCTTCCGTAGAAGAGAGAAGGCTCTGTGCTTACATCATATACGAACTCACCGGGCTCAGCGCAGATTTCAGTTACTTTTCCCTGATCAACGAGAATCATGCACTGCCCGTCAGCAACTGCTATTATTGAACCGTTGGAAATGATGTTATCATTACCCTTGGTGTTGGAGCTTCCTCTGCCGGTACGCTTAACGCCCTTAACGGCAAGTGTGTCAGCAGGAATAGCATCACAATAGAAATAGTCTCTCCAGGAATCAGCGAGAACACTTGAAGCAGCTCCGACTCCAGCTTGTAAAATACCCATACAAAAATTTCCTCCTTTTAAATTAAGTTTTACCTTTTTATATTGTGGTCTTTTTTGTCAGACCATTATTGAATACTGATAAAAATTATACCACAATTAAGATATAATTATAAAATAAGATGTACAAATTAAATGGGGTTAAGTTGCCAATTGCAGCGATGAAAGAACATATGAAACTGTTATACAATGGAAAAACATACAATATCAGCAGAGGGACGCTACTCTCCGAGCTATTTAAGCGCGAAAATATGGATATTCCTATGGTCTGCGCAGGTATGGGAAGATGCGGAAAGTGCAAGGTGAGGTTTGTCAGCGGTGCCCCCAGGGCGACTTCAGCTGACAGCTCGTTTTTTAGTGAGGATGAGATAAAAAGTGGCTGGAGACTGGCTTGCAGAGCTGTAATTACAGAGGATGCTGAGATTGAGACTGATCTTTCCACTGCAAAAGAAGATAAGGCTTTCAGTATAAAGGAGGAGAGCAGAGAGGATAAGTGCGAGGATCTTTCGTCCGGAAACTTTGTTGCAGCCATAGATATCGGTACCACAACGATTGCAGCAGCAATCATATCGCCAAAGGACGGGAATGACATCATAAAGAAGGCAGTAACCATGAATCATCAAAGAAGTTACGGCGCCGATGTTATAAGCAGGATCAAGGCGGCAAATGAGGGCAATGCTGATGTTTTGAGAAAGCTGGTAACGGATGATTTGAAGGGACTTCTTAAAAATGTAGCCTTAAAGGAGGTCGTGATTGCCGGGAATACTACCATGCTTCATTTATTGGTGGGGGATTCCTGTGAGGGTTTGGGAATTTCTCCCTATAAACCCGTAAGACTTTCATATCCGGAGATGAGCTTTTCTGAGGTACTTGGAGTCACATTCGAAGAGAAAGATATTTATGATGAAACCGAATGCAGAATAATGCCAGGTATATCTGCTTTTGTTGGAGCGGATATCGTATCCGGTATGTATGCCCTTGATTTTTATAAGATACCTGAGGGTAAAACCTATATGCTTATTGATCTTGGAACAAACGGAGAGATGGCAGTTGCGGACTCCCAAAAAATAACTGTCTGCTCGACGGCAGCAGGTCCGGTGTTTGAGGGAGGCGGTATATCCTGCGGTATGGCCGGAGTTTCGGGAGCCATAGAGCATGTAAAGATTGATAAAGAGAAAAAAACCGCGGATTACAGGACGATAGAAAATACAGAACCTCTCGGAATCTGCGGAAGCGGAGTACTTGAACTTGTATCCGAACTCAGAAGATGCGATATCGTCGATGAAACAGGTCTTCTGGCGGATGAATATTTCGAAGAAGGTTTTATATTATATAAGGATGAAAAAAAGACGATTTCTTTTTCGCAGAATGATATTCGTGCTCTGCAGCTTGCAAAGGCTGCGATAAGAAGCGGGATAGATACCCTGCTTTCGGAACATGGCATTACTTCCGCAGATGTGGATAAGGTATATATTGCCGGAGGATTCAGTGAACATCTTGATATTGATATGATAAAAGCACTAAAGATGTTACCGGAGGAATATATAAATAAAAACATAACAGAGTGCGTAGGTAACACTTCGCTAAAGGGCTGTATAAAGGCGCTCGGAGATTGTGATTATCAAAAAAAGATCACTGATATTGCAGCCCGTTCGAGTGAGATTTCATTGGCAGGTACAGATACCTTCGGAGAGAGTTTTATTTCAGCTATGAATTTATAAATTGATTTATGTATCTGTTATACTTATAATAGAACGATAGGAACCACGAAACGAGATTAAGAGGTAAGCAATGGATAACAATTATAATAACAATAATGGGGCAGGCGGAGAAGGCGGTCCCAAGAAACAAAATATATTACTGCTGGTTGTTGCTGCGCTTGTGTCAGTGCTTTTCATGACATATTTCATGCGCGCGGTTACAGGTTCCAGTAATAAAGAAGTAACTTATTCCGAGTTTATTCAGATGATCGAGGATAAGAAGGTTGAGAGCGTAGTGATCGAGAGTGACCGCATCAACATTATCCCCAAGGTAAGTTCTGATGAGCTTAAGTTCAATCCCTTCTCCGGTTCGACCACGGTTTTGACATATTATACGGGTAAAGCCGAGGATGATTCCACACTTACGAAGAGACTTCTTGATGCAGGAATTCCGGTAAGCAGTGAGATTCCGGATTCTTCGAGTGCGATCATCTCCTTTGCCGTTTATTATGTTCTTCCGATTTTGCTCATGTGGCTGATTCTTTCATTTGTGTTCAGACGCATGTCGAAGGGCGGCGGTCCGCTCGGTATCGGTAAAAACAACGCTAAGGTTTACATGCAGCGTGAGACAGGAGTTACTTTCAAGGATGTAGCGGGCGAGGATGAAGCAAAAGAATCTCTTGTTGAGGTCGTTGACTTCCTTCATAATCCCGGCAGATACGTTAAGATCGGCGCGAAGCTTCCGAAAGGTGCTCTTTTGGTAGGACCTCCCGGAACAGGTAAGACACTTCTTGCCAAAGCGGTTGCGGGTGAGGCACACGTTCCTTTTTATTCACTTGCAGGATCTGACTTTATTGAGCTGTATGTCGGTGTCGGTGCGAGCCGTGTTCGTGAACTTTTCGCAGAGGCCAGCAAAAATGCGCCTTGTATTATTTTCATAGATGAGATTGATGCTATCGGAAGAAGCCGTGACAGTAAGTACGGCGGCGGAAATGAAGAGCGTGAGCAGACACTGAACCAGCTGCTTTCAGAGATGGATGGTTTTGATTCTTCAAAGGGTGTCCTCGTTCTCGGAGCTACAAACAGACCTGAGATTCTTGATAAAGCGCTTCTTCGTCCCGGACGTTTCGACAGACGTATCATTGTTGATAAGCCTGATCTTAAGGGCCGTGAAGAGATCCTTAAGGTTCACTCCAAGGATGTTAAGATGGATGAGACCGTTGATCTTAAGGGAATCGCCCTTGCTACCAGCGGTGCTGTAGGTTCAGACCTTGCCAACATGATCAACGAGGCAGCCATAAATGCAGTTAAGGCTCACAGAGAGTATGTTTGCCAGCAGGATCTTATGGAGGCCGTTGAGCAGGTACTTGTTGGAAAAGAGAAAAAGGACAGAATTCTCAGCAAGGAGGAGAGAAAGATCGTCTCCTATCATGAGGTCGGACATGCCCTTATCAGTGCGGTTCAGAAGAATACTGAGCCTGTTCAGAAGATTACAATCGTTCCCAGAACCATGGGTGCACTCGGATATGTAATGCAGGTTCCCGAGGATGAGAAATACCTTGAGACCAAGGATGAGATCATTGATGATATCATTGTTTCGCTCGGCGGACGTGCGGCTGAGGAAGTTATTTTCAACACAGTTACAACAGGTGCTGAGAATGATATTGAGAAAGCTACCTCAATGGCCAGAAGCATGATAACAATGTTCGGTATGAGTGATAAGTTCGGACTCATGCAGCTTGAATCAATACAAAACAGATATCTCGACGGAAACAGAGTGCTTAACTGCAGTCCGCAGACTGAGTACGAAGTCGACGAAGAGGTGAAAAAGCTTCTTGCCGACTGTTACGAGAAGGCAAAGCAGATCATTCGCGATCACATTGATACCATGGATAAGATCGCACAGTTCCTTATTGAGAAAGAGACCATCACCGGTAAGGAATTCATGAAGATTTATCGTGAGGTAGAGAACATTCCCGAACCCACCGAGGAAGAGATGGAGGAGGCAAAGCACGGAAGAATCTATGCTACACGTCCCGAATCCGCAGCGGTTGGAGAGAATGTTCCGATCAAGGAGAAGGAGAAGAAGGAGTCTGTTTCTGCAGAGAAGGAGCCGGAACCCGTTCCTGTTACTTCTGAGCAGCAGCCACAGCCCCAGCAGGGATATATAAACTGGCAGCAGCCTCAAGACGCTACCAATGGTCAGTCGCAGCAGAGCACGACATCTTTCGGACTTCCTACATACGGCCAGCCTACATATGGCCCGGGCGGAGCATCCTATGCCTCCAAGCCTGAGAAGAAGGAAGAGAATGAGGATACACCTACAGGTGGTGGACGCTTCTCACATATGCCTGACAATTTTGATAATCAGAATTAAGAATTTTTGTGAAAAGACAAAAATGTATGTAAGAATCCAGAGGGCTGTCGCGTAGCGGCAGCCTTTTTGATAAGATGTAATTATGGAAGAGAAATTTAATGTACAGGAAGAACTGAAAAAGCTCCCGAAACAGCCGGGGGTTTATATAATGCGTGATCAGAATGACACGATAATGTATGTTGGGAAGGCAGTGAATCTCAATAACCGGGTGCGCTCCTACTTCAGGAAAATCGTGGGCCGCGGGCCGCAGATTGACCGCATGGTCCAGCAGATTGCTCGCTTTGAGTATATCGTCACTGATTCAGAGCTGGAAGCGCTTGTCCTTGAGAATAATCTGATCAAGGAAAATTGCCCCAGATACAACACGATGCTGAAGGATGACAAGACCTATCCCTACATAAAGGTCACTGTTTCCGAGGACTTTCCCAGAATCTTATTCTCCAGACTTATGAAGAAGGATAAGTCCAAGTATTACGGTCCGTTTACCAGTGCGGCAGCAGTTAAGGACACCATAGAGCTGATAAACAAGATATACGGCCTCAGAACCTGCAACAGAGTTCTGCCAAGAGACATAGGTCTGGACAGACCCTGCCTTAACTATCATATGAACAGATGCTCTGCGCCCTGCGACGGAAAAATCTCAAAGGAAGAATATGCCGAGAGGATACGAGGTGCTCTGGACTTTTTGGAAGGCAATTATACTCCTATTATCAGGGATCTGACTGAAAAGATGGAGGCAGCGGCGGAGGAGCTGAATTTCGAGAAAGCAGCAACCTACAGGGATCTTCTTACCAGTGTAAAACAGGTGGCACAGAAGCAGAAGATGACTGATTCAGCCATGGAGGACAAGGATATACTGGCCATTGCAGCAGATGAGAATGATGCTGTGGTGCAGGTCTTTTTTGTCCGAGACGGAAGGCTTATCGGAAGAGAGCATTTCTACATGACGCATGTGTCCGAGAATCCCACAAATGAGATATTGCTGAATTTTGTAAAACAGTTCTATGCCGGAACGCCTTTTATTCCGAGAGAGCTCATGCTTCCCGAAGCCATAGAGGACATGGAGGTAATTGAAAAATGGCTCACTCAGAGAAAAGGGAGCAGAGTTTATCTAAGTGTCCCGGAGAGAGGGCAGAAGGAAAAGCTGATGGAGCTTGCAGCTCAAAATGCAGAGCTGATTCTGAGTAAGGACAAGGAGAGACTAAAGCGCGAAGAAGGCAGAACAATAGGAGCTGTAAAAGAGATAGAAAAACTTCTGGGGATCAATGGAATTATCAGAATGGAGGCCTACGATATCTCCAATATCAGCGGTTTTGCCAATGTCGGATCGATGGTTGTCTATGAGAAGGGAAAACCAAAGCGCAGTGATTACAGGAAGTTCAGGATTAAATCCGTCACAGGCCCGGATGACTATGCATGCATGAAGGAAGTACTCACCAGAAGACTTATGCATGGCCTAGAGGAAAAGCACGAGCTTGAAGTGCGCGAGATAGATGCGAGATACGGCAGCTTTACAAAGTTTCCCGATCTTATTTTGATGGATGGTGGAAGAGGCCAGGTAAATATCTGCCTGCAGGTTCTTGAAGAACTGGGAATTACTATTCCGGTGTGCGGAATGGTTAAGGATGACAACCACAGGACCAGAGGACTTTATTTCAATAATGAAGAGCTCCCGATAGACAGACGTTCCGAGGGCTTTAAGCTCATAACAAGAATTCAGGATGAAGCACACAGATTTGCGATAGAGTACCATCGTTCTCTTCGAAGTAAATCACAGGTAAAGAGCTCCCTTGATGAGATTCCCGGAGTGGGTCCTGCCAGAAGAAAAGCTCTTATGCGCCATTTTAAATCCATAGAAGATATCAGAAATGCAGATATAGAGACGCTTAAGCAGGTTCCGGAAATTCCTGAAAATGCCGCGAAACAGATATATGATTTCTTCCATTCTTAAGGATGCGGGGAGGCATGAAATAATTGTAAAAGCCCAGTGGGTGTGCTAAACTGTGGTAAGTTAAAAGGGGGTATCTCATGGCAACGGTAAAGCTAAAAACTGTCATTAAAAAGATGGAGCTTGAAAACCTCACCCCGGAGCTCGATGTTTCCAAGATTCGAATTCATCAGCCCGATATCAACAGACCGGCTCTGCAGCTCGCAGGCTACTTTGAGCATTTTGAGGCTACAAGACTTCAGGTTATAGGATTCGTAGAATATTCATATATGGAATCCATTCCCGCAGAAGATAAGGAGCGGGTATATCGCGAATTTTTATCCTTTGACATTCCGTGTGTCGTTTTCTGCAGAAATCTGATACCGGATCCGATGTTCGTAAAGATGGCGCTTGAGGAGAAGGTTCCGATAATGGTAACTAAAAAGCCTACATCATCATTCATGGCTGAGATCATCAGATGGCTTAATGTGGAGCTTGCTCCCTGCATTTCCATCCACGGAGTTCTGGTTGATGTTTACGGCGTAGGCGTTCTTATAACAGGTGAAAGCGGAATCGGTAAATCCGAGGCTGCGCTTGAGCTTATTAAGAGAGGTCACAGACTTGTGTCCGATGACGTGGTGGAACTGCGTAAGGTAAGTGATGTGACACTTATAGGAACAGCTCCCGATATCACGAGGCATTTTATTGAGCTTCGAGGAATCGGAATCGTGGATGTAAAGACACTTTTCGGTGTATCCAGCGTCCGCGACACACAGAACATTGACCTTGTTATCAAGCTTGAGGAGTGGGATAAGGACAAGGAATACGACAGACTTGGTCTTGAAGAGGAATATACAGAGTATCTTGGCAACAAGATAGTTTGTCACAGAATTCCGATTCGTCCCGGCAGAAACCTTGCGATTATCTGTGAGTCCGCAGCAGTTAACCACAGACAGAAGATGATGGGCTACAATGCTGCTCAGGAGCTTTATAACAGAGTGCAGAATTCGCTCACCAAGGGTCATGATGACGACGATTGATAAATAGAAAATAATAAATAAGAATAATAAAAAGGAAGCAGTGTAAATGGAAAACCAGACATCAAGTTTAGTAGAAAGATATGTATTCGGAGTTGATATAGGCGGAACTACCGTAAAAATCGGACTCCTTGATATGGACGGTCACAAGATAGAAGTGTGGGAGATTCCTACAAGAACAGAGGACGAGGGAAAAAATGTTCTCCCTGATATCGCTGAGGCGATCAGAAATAAGATGACCGAGAGAGGAATAAAGGATTCACAGGTAGTCGGAGTAGGAGCAGGTGCACCCGGCCCCTTCGGCGATGACGGAACAATCTTCAAGGCTGTTAATCTCGGCTGGAGTGAGTTCAATATGAAGGATGAGCTTCACGATCTTGTTAAGATTCCCGTTAAGTGCGGTAACGATGCCAATGTAGCTGCACTCGGAGAATATTGGATGGGCGGCGGCCAGGGCTACAAGGATATGCTCATGGTTACACTCGGAACAGGTGTAGGCGGAGGAATCATCCACAACGGCAAGATCTTTAACGGTGCTACTGGTGCCGGCGGAGAAATCGGTCATATTCATATCAATGACGATGAGACTCTCGTATGCGGATGCGGACATAAAGGCTGTCTTGAGCAGTATGCAAGTGCGACAGGCGCAGTTCTTCTCATGAATAGATTACTTGAAGAGAGCGATGAGGAGTGTGTTCTTCGCGGTACAGACTTCATGTGCAAGGACATCTTCGATGCAGCAAAGAAGGGAGATAAGCTTGCTAATGAAGCAATTACACGCTATGGCGAATATCTCGGAAAAGGTCTTGCAATGATAGCATCCACTATCAATCCTGAGATCATCGTATTTGGCGGCGGAGTTTCAAAGGCAGGAGACGTTCTTTTTGATCTTGTTCGTCCTTCATTTGAGAAGTATGTATTCCCCGGCGCAAAGAGAACAAAGTTTGCTCTTGCAAAGCTTGGAAATGATGCGGGAATCTTCGGAGCAGCTAAACTGGTTTTGGATTCGGTTTCAAAAAATGAAAATTGATTTGGATGTAAAACTTTCGGAGATTATCCCGAAGCAAAACATTATAAAAAATGAGATTATGAGCAGGCACACCACGTTTCGCACGGGTGGGCCTGCCGATTATTTTGTAAAGGTAGGAACAAAAGAGGCTCTTTCAAAGCTGATAAAGTTTTTTCATGAGGAAGGGCTGACCTTTTCCAAGGACTATTATATTCTCGGAAACGGAAGCAATCTCCTTGTTTCTGATGAAGGATACAGAGGAATAATCTTGTCTCTGGAGGGAGAGTTTGCGGAAGTTGTTCCCGAGAGTGACACTGTTATAAGAGCAGGAGCGGCAGCACTTAATGTAGCTGTTGCTAATCTTGCCAGAGATAAAGAACTTAAAGGCTTTGAATTTGCTCACGGTATACCGGGTTCTATCGGCGGTGCACTTGTGATGAATGCCGGAGCTTATGGCGGTGAGATGAGGCAGGTTGTCCGCTCTGTAACTGCTATTATGGAGGATGGTACCGAGAAAATTTTTAGCCGTGATGAGCTCGAGTTTGATTACAGGACAAGTGTATTTAAGAGAATTAATTGCGTTATAACCGATGCACTTATTGAACTTGAAAAAGGAAACAGAGCAGATATTGAAGCTCTGATGGAGGATCTTAAGAGTAGGCGTGTCTCCAAGCAGCCGCTGGAGTATCCAAGTGCAGGATCAACATTTAAGAGACCTGAGGGATACTTTGCGGGAAAACTTATAGAGGATGCCGGACTTAAGGGCTACAGTGTAGGGGGAGCACAGGTCTCCGAGAAGCATAGCGGGTTTGTAATAAATACCGGTGATGCTACTTCGGATGATGTATATAGGCTTATATGCGACGTCAGAAAAAAGGTAATGGAGTCTTTCGGAGTTGAACTATCTCCGGAGGTAATACTTTTGGGAGAATTTAAGGCATGAGAATTGTAATCGTAACGGGAATGAGCGGGGGAGGAAAATCTACAGCTATACATATGCTTGAGGATGCGGGGTTCTACTGTGTAGACAATCTGCCTCCGGCACTGTTTGAGAAATTTTCAGAGCTGATAACGCAGCCAGACAGTGAGATCACGAAGGTTGCAGTTGGTCTGGATGTAAGATCCGGCCAGAGGTTTGAGGATGCTCCGAGAGTTATTGAAGAACTCAGGGAAAGAGGACTTCCTGTGGAGGTGCTTTTCCTGGAGTGCTCGGATGCGGTTTTAGTAAAGAGATACAAAGAATCAAGAAGAAGGCACCCGCTCTCTCCTGAAGGAAGAATTGAAGATGGTATCAAGAAGGAGAGGGAGCTTCTTAAGAAGCTTCGTTCGCAGGCAGATTATATTATAGACACTTCTCAGCTGCTTACCCGTGAATTCAAGACGGAAATGGACAGGCTGTTCGTTGCAAATGAAAAGCGCGGTAACCTGATTTTGACGGTATTGTCCTTTGGATTTAAGCACGGAATTCCATCGGATGCCGATCTGGTATTTGATGTTAGATTTTTGCCCAATCCGTTTTATATTGATGAATTAAAGCATCTTACAGGAAATGATAAGCCTGTTCAGGACTATGTTAAGAGCTTTCCGGAGTGCGAACAGTTTCTTGAAAAACTGAAGGATATGCTGGAATTCCTTGTTCCCGGTTATATTAATGAGGGAAAATATCAGCTGGTGGTTGCCATCGGATGTACCGGTGGTCAGCACCGATCTGTTACAATAGCAAATGAAATATATGAGAGATTAAAAGAAGCGGAGAATTTCGGGGTAAAGATTTATCACAGAGATTTGAAGCATGCAAGGTGATATGGATGTCATTTTCCGGTGATGTTAAAAATGAACTTGCAAAGCAGATAGCGACATCGAGGCATTGTCAGCTTTCTGAACTGGCGGCGATTGTTTTGGGCTCCGGTTTGATACGGTGCTCGGAAAGCGGCATGTACACTGTGTTTTTACAGTCAGATGCTGCGGCGCAGTCGAGAAAGTTCTTTACAATCCTAAAAAAAGCATTTAATATAGAGGCTAGCGTGCTTGATAAAATGCCCGAGGAGCATGCAGGAGGCAAGGTTTACCTGCCTGTTCTTAGTGGAACAGAGGAGATTTCATCAATTCTTAAGTCCATTCATCTTATAGATGATACAGGAAAAATCAGGACAGCAGATGATGGAATCAGTCACAGACTGGTTAGACAATCCTGTTGTAAGAGAGCATTTTTAAGAGACACTTTTTTGTGTATTGGTTCAGTAAGTGATCCGAGTAAATCATACCATCTCGAGTTTGTATGTACATCCGAGAGAATGGCGGATGACTTAAAAGAGATGATAGAGAGCTTTGACATAGAGGCGCGAATTGTCATGCGCAAAAAATACTATGTCGTATATATTAAAGAGAGTACTGCTATAGTAGATCTCCTTAATGTTATGGAGGCTCCCGTAAGTCTCATGAATATGGAAAACGAGCGTATAGTTAAAGAGATGCGCAACTCCATAAACAGAAGGGTTAATTGCGAGACGGCCAATATCACAAAAACAGTCAATGCAGCATCGAGACAGACCGCGGATATATTGTTTTTGAGAGACCATTACGGATTTGAGAATCTTCCCAAGGGACTCGAAGATATGGCCAGGGTCAGGCTGCAATATCCTGATGCAACATTGTTAGAGCTTGGAAAATATCTGGATCCGCCGGTAGGCAAATCCGGGGTTAATCACAGGCTAAGAAAGCTCAGCGAACTCGCGGAGAAAATACGAGGCTGAGCGAAGCTGCGTTCTTTGCAGTTAAGAGGAGGAAATTATGACAACAAAATCTATCGAGATCAAGCTTCCGGGTGGACTTGAGGCACGTCCCGTTGCCGAGTTGGTTCAGCTTGCAAGCCGCTACGACAGCACACTTCACATCGAGGCACAGTCCAAGAAGGTGAATGCCAAGAGTATCATGGGCATGATGACACTTAACCTTAATTCAGGTGAAGAGGTTACAGTGATTGCTGATGGCTCTGATGAGGCAGATGCAGTTGCAGGAATGGAAAGTTTCCTTATGGGAAATTTACAGCTCTCATAAGATAATATTGTTTGAATCCTATGGAAAGCCCCGGTTATATTCATTATAATGAATGTAATCGGGGTTTACTTATAAACATAAGTGGAGGCAGTATGAACAAAAAAAAGATGCTTTTTGTCTACAATCCCAAAGCAGGCAAAGAGCGTATCAGAAGTAATCTGCTGGACATAATTGATATATTTGCAAAGGCCGGATACGAAGTGACGGTTCATCCTACGCAGGAGCAGGGTGACGCAATAGAGGCTGTTAAAAACAGAGATAGGGGATTTGACATTGTCACCTGCAGCGGAGGAGACGGCACGCTCGATGAAGTTGTCAGCGGCATGTGGATGTCTAAGACTCGTGTGCCCATAGGATATGTTCCTGCAGGATCGACAAACGATTTTGCAATGAGCCTTGGGATTCCGGCTGCTATGCATGCATCTGCCGAGGCTATTGTCACCGGCAGGGAATATGCCTGTGATATCGGAGTTATGAATGGTGAAACCTTTGTGTACATAGCTGCGTTCGGATTATTTACGGATGTATCCTATTTAACCAAACAGGATATAAAAAATGTTCTCGGACATATGGCGTATATATTTGAGGGTGCCAAAAGGCTTTCGGAGATCCGTTCATATCATATGAAGGTTACGACGGATGACATGGTCATAGAGGATGATTTTGTATTCGGAATGGTGACCAATTCCATTTCGGTAGGAGGATTTAAGGATATTACCGGGAAGCATATAAAGCTTGATGATGGCGTTTTCGAAGTTACTCTGGTAAAATTCCCCGACAATATGCTTGATATGAGTAATCTCATGGCAGCCCTGTTAAACCGTGATATAGATACGGAGCAGATGTACTGCTTTAAGACGAGCCATCTTGTCTTGGAATCCAAGGAGAGTATAGCCTGGACAAGAGATGGTGAGTTTGGCGGAGAGCATACCTATGTTGATATTAAAAATGAGAATAAGGCACTGAAAATCATGGTGCCAAATAAGAATTAGTGATTGTTTCTGCGAACGGGTAAGGAATTTGCCCGTTCATTTTTTGTTCATAAAACGTTTAAAGACTATTAACGCCAGATTATTTCTTGGACATTTCTTTTATGTATACTAAAGATGTCAGATGAAGAAAGGCAATACCAATTAAAAAATAACTTTTTCATAATAAGCCAAGGAAACAAAAGTTTCCTTGGCTTCCTCCCTTTTATGGGGCTCTTTATAATGTCTCCGGCTCAGGATAATCCACACCAAAGGTTTCTACTGTTACTTTTTCCATAACCTGATCTGTTGTAGGTCTGTCCATCCAGTCAGTCTCGGTCTCGGCAATCTTGTTTACGACATCCATTCCCTCGATAACTTTTCCGAATGCAGCATATGCGCCGTCCAGGTGAGGAGCGTTCTTGTGCATGATAAAAAACTGTGAGCCTGCGGAATCAGGTATCTGTGTACGCGCCATGGAAAGAACACCTTCTGTATGAAGAAGATCATTCTTAAAGCCGTTCTGTGAAAATTCACCCTTGATAGAGTAACCCGGGCCGCCCATACCTGTTCCTTCGGGATCTCCGCCCTGAAGCATGAAACCTTTGATCACGCGGTGGAAGATAACACCGTCATAGAAATTGTGGTTAATAAGTGAAATGAAATTATTTACTGTGTTGGGGGCAATTTCAGGATAAAGCTCGGCTTTGATCACATCGCCGCCTTTCATGGTAATAGTTACGATAGGATTTTTTGTATCAGCCATTTTTCTCTCCTTTTTGGTTTTTCGTGGTAGAAATGTGCGATTAATTATACAATATAGATGAGGTATAGAAAAGTTGCTTAGGGAAATCATTTTTTGCTTAAAATATCATACAGATGTAAGTATAAGCGAGAAGATAAGAAGCGCCGCTGATTATCTTGAGGATGAGGGGATTCGCTGCCAGATAGTATATCCTGAGCCTGAGATAATGACAAAGGAGGGGCTTCTTCTCGGAATAATGGAAAACGATTCAGAGCATTCCCTTAAGGATATCCTGTTTTTGTCGGACTCCTCGGAACTCTCGGAGATACTCCTTGGAAGCGGAGCCTATGTTGTGGGTTTGCAGCATGAGGAGAATCCCGGTGAAGGTTTTCCGGGCTTAAAATATGTGTTTACGGATATTGATGAAGTCGGCTTTGATTCTTATGAGAAGGCCTATCAGAGATATGCGCGTATTCCGTGGACAATACTCGAAACGAAGAGATGCATCATCAGAGAGACCACTGTCGAGGATGTGGACGCTTTTTACGAGATATATGCCAATCCCGAGATGACAAGATATATGGAGGGGCTTTTCAAAAATCCCGAGGACGAAAAGAAATATCAGGCGGATTATATAGAAAAGGTGTACGGCCTTTTGGGATTCGGAACCTGGACGGTTGTGAGAAAGGAAGACGGCAAAATAATAGGCAGAGCGGGCTTCAGTGTCAGGAACGGCTTTGATGACGTGGAGCTGGGGTTCCTCATTGGTACGGATTATCAGAGACAGGGCTATGCTTATGAAGTGTGCGAGGCAATCCTGAAATACGGAAGGGAAGTTCTTTTGTTTGAAAGGATAATTGCTTTCGTGAAGGCTGAAAATCTTGTTTCCATACATCTTTGCGAAAAGCTCGGCTTTGAGAAAAAAGAAGAGGTTGAAATAGAAGAGAATATTTATGGGGAGGAGTACCATGATGGGGTAAAAGTGGCTCCGTCAAGGGCTCAGTTCGGTAAATATATAAGAATGGTGCTTGCTATTTGAATTTTTTTCAGTTACCATACATTTGAAGAAAAGGGATAAAAATTACGTAGTACCCAGGATGTATAGGAGGTATGGATGAGTTCTATGGATTTGTTTTCGTTAATTGCAGGGCTGCTCGGAGGACTGGCTCTGTTTATGTATGGTATGAATGTAATGAGCGGTGGGCTTACCAAGGCGGCCGGCGGTAAACTTGAGGCGGCCCTCAGTAAGGTGACAAGCCATCCTGTCATTGCATATCTGTTTGGTGTGGGAGTCACTGCACTGGTTCAGTCTTCATCAGCTTCAACGGTTATGGTTGTCGGTCTCGTTAACTCCGGAATCATGACACTAAAGGAAGCGGTCAATGTTATACTCGGTGCGAATCTGGGTACAACATTTACGGCATGGCTGCTCAGCTTGAATGCCATAAGCAGTGATAACTTTCTTATCAATCTGTTAAAACCCACATCGTTTACCCCATTTTTGGCTATTATCGGTATCGTTCTTTATATGTTTTCCAAGAGCGATAAGAAGAACAACATAGGTCTTGTTCTCATCGGCTTTTCTGTGCTGATGTTCGGAATGAGCATGATGTCCGATGCTGTTTCTCCGCTTAAAAACAATGCGGGATTCCAGAGCGTACTCATGACTTTCAGCAATCCTTTCATCGGATTTTTGGTCGGTGTATTTTTCACTATGGTAATTCAAAGCTCCGCCGGGACCATCGGTATCATGCAGGCTCTCGCCGCGTCGGTGCATATTCCGTACAGCGTGGCTCTTCCCGTTGTAGTAGGTGCAGAAGTGGGAACCTGTATTACAGCTATTCTGTCATCACTGGGAGCTAACAAGAACGGTAAGAGAACGGCTCTTATGCATTTGTATTTCAACATCATAAAAGCCGGTTCTTTTATGATTATTTTCTATATTATTCATTCGTTTGTTCACTTTGCGTTTATGGATCGTACAGCGGGCATGGTTGGAATAGCTTCTATTCATACGCTGATCAACCTGGTGGCTACTCCGCTTATGCTTCCGTTTGCAGGACTTCTTGTGAAGATGGCATATGCCTCTATTCCGATAGATGACAAGGAGAGAGAGGAGCAGGAGGAGATGCAGGGAATCACCAAGTTGGATCCCCGATTCCTTACGAATCCGCCCTTTGCATTGGAGCAGAGTAAGCAGGTTGCCATGGATATGGCAGAATTTGCGAGAGAGGGTCTGGAAAAAGCTATACCGCTTCTTGAGAACTACAACCCTGAGGTTGCGGATGAGGTCAGACGACTTGAGGAAAAGGTTGACCGCTACGAGGATCAGCTTGGTACATATCTTATGCAGATAAATAACCACCATCTGGCCGAGATGGATTCAAGGCTTCTGTCCATTATTCTTCACTGCATAACGGATTTTGAGAGAATAAGCGATCATACTTTAAATATTGCGCAGATAGCCCGCAATATGAATGAAAAGAAGGAACATTTTTCATCAAAGGCCAGCGAGGAGATCAGGATATTCTCCAATGCTGTAAGGGAGATTGTTGACCTGTCCTTTACATCTTTCCAGAATCAGGATCTCAAGCTTGCACAGTCGGTTGAGCCTCTTGAGGAAGTAATTGACGGACTGAATATGGAAGTTAAGAGGAGACATGTAAGACGTCTTCGCAAAGGAAAGTGTACTATAGATATGGGCTTTAGTTTGTCCGAGCTAGGTACGGACTATGAGCGTATTGCGGATCACTGCAGTAATATTGCCGTATGTCTCCTTGAAGTCAGCGAGGGAATGTTTGATACACATGAGTATATCGAACACCTCAAGGAAGAGAAGAATCAGGAATTTGAGAAAGCCGTTGATCTATATGAGAGAAAGTACAGACTTCCCGCTATGAAGAAGGGCTTCGAGGATGAGGATGAAATAGATCCTTCATTCGCTGAAAACCATGCAGTACTTGTGGATATCATGAAGTCTGAGGACGAAGAGATCATAGATGAGGCTCTTGCGGCAGCAGGCGTCAAGAAGGATAAGCTGTCCGAAAAGGTTAAGGATAAGCTGTCCGGCAAGCCCAAGGACAAAGAGAAGTCAAAGGACAAAGAATCCGGAAAAGATAAGAGTAAATCCAAGGATAAAAAAGATAAGAAAGAAAAAACGAAGAAGTCGAAAGAAGAGAAGTCAAAAGAAGAAAAAGTTAATGAAGACGATGTAAAAGAAGAAAAGGAATAAAAATGAGTACAAGAATTATTGAATTAAAAAGAAGTGTATTTGAGAGTAACGATGAGAGAGCAGATCTCCTTAGAAAAGAGCTTAAGGATAAAGGGATTTTCCTTTTGAACCTTATGTCTTCACCGGGATCAGGAAAGACCACAACTCTCAAGGCAACAATCAATGCACTTAAGGACAAGTATAAAATCGGTGTTATGGAAGCTGATATCGATTCCGATGTTGATACCAAGAAGATTGCAGAGACCGGAGTAAAAGCAATTCAGCTCCACACAGGCGGTATGTGCCATCTTGATGCTGATATGACAAGACAGGGCCTTGATGCCCTTGTAGAGGGAGATGTTGATCTTGCTATCTTAGAGAATGTAGGAAATCTTGTATGTCCTGCAGAGTTTGATACAGGAGCTTCCAAGAATGCGATGATCCTTTCTGTTCCGGAAGGTCACGACAAGCCCCTTAAGTATCCTCTTATGTTCAGCATCTGCGATGTTGTTCTTATTAACAAGATTGATGTTGCTCCTTACTTTGATTTTGATCTTGAGAAATGTAAGGAATACATTCACATGAGAAATCCTAAGGCTGAGATTATTCCTATCTGCGCCAAGACAGGTGAGGGAGTGGATAAGTTTGCAGAGTGGCTCAGCGCTCAGGTTGAAGACTGGAAGAAGTAATGACACAAGGACGAATTCATTCAATAGAAACCTTCGGTTCAGTTGATGGACCGGGGGTTCGTTTTATCATATTTTTAAAAGGCTGCAATCTTAGATGTAAGTATTGCCATAATGCGGACACCTGGAATCCGGAATCCAATGATCTGAGGACGGCAACTGAAATCCTGGATAAAGCTGAGCGCTATAAAGGTTACTGGGGAGATGAGGGCGGAATCACAGTCAGTGGAGGTGAGCCGCTTTTACAGCTGGATTTTCTTCTGGAGCTTTTCAAAGAGGCAAAGGCAAGAGGAATAAATACCTGCATTGATACTGCTGCGCAGCCATTTACCAAAGAGGAACCATTTTTTTCGAAGTTCAAGGAGCTCTTGGAGTATACCGATCTTCTCCTGGTGGATATCAAGCACATAGATAATGAAGAGCATATAAAACTCACGGGAAAATCAAATGAGAATATTCTTGAATGCCTAAGATATCTCTCGGAAACAGGTAAGCCTGTCTGGATAAGACACGTGCTTGTTCCGGGAATCACGGATAATGACGATTATCTGAAAAGAACGAGAGAATTCCTTGATACGCTTACAAATGTTAAGAGAGTAGATGTTCTTCCGTACCATTCTCTTGGACAGTATAAATGGGAAGAACTGGGAATCCCTTATCAGCTTGAAGGCGTGGAAGCTCCAAGCCCCGATCGCATCGAGAACGCGGTTAGAATTCTAAGAGAATGATCTACGCCTTCCCCTTGGGGGCGCACGACGTCCGGGGGACGTCGGCTTTGCGCGGACCGGAGCGGAGCGGAGACAGGTGGCGCGAAGCGCCGGATGAGGGGATAAAAATACACAATAGAAATACAATATATGTTAAAAAATTGCCAAAGTTGACAAAAGTTATCAACTTTGGCTTTTTTTCGCGGTTTTAGGTTGAAATATATAACGGTATGTGTAAAAATACCAATCGGGTGTCAAAGTTTAAATATACATATTGTGGTTTATGATTTATAATACACAATATATGGTGGTTTTGACTTTGGCATGCAATTCTTTCCTATTATGTTGCTTTTGCAACTTGCAATAGATTTAGAGGGTGGTATCGGTTTTCAAGAAAGAGAGGAGCAGATATTATGAGAGAACAGTGGAGAGGATTTAAAGGCAATAAGTGGACTGATGAAGTTAACTTAAGAGACTTTATCCAGAATAACTATACAATGTATGAGGGAGACGAGAGCTTCCTTGCAGACGCTACAGAGGCTACAGATAAGCTCTGGGGCAGACTTCAGGAATTGCAGAAAGAGGAGCGTGCTAACGGTGGCGTTCTCGAGTGCGAGACAGAGGTTGTATCAGGTCTTACAGCATATGGCCCCGGCTATATCGACGAGTCCATGAAGGATCTTGAGACTGTTGTAGGTCTTCAGACTGACAAGCCTCTTAAGAGAGCATTCATGCCTTACGGCGGTATCAAAATGGCTGAGCAGGCTGCTGATACCTATGGCTTCAAGGTAAATGAGAAATTCCACAAGATTTTTACTGAGTATCACAAGACACACAATCAGGCAGTTTTTGATGCATATACACCTGAGATGATGGCAGCTCGTCACAGCCACATCGTTACAGGACTTCCGGATACATACGGCCGCGGACGTATCGTCGGTGACTACAGAAGAGTGGCACTTTACGGTATCGACTTCCTTATCGAGCAGAAGAAGGAAGACTTCTCACTTTGCGGATGCGGCGTTATGACTGATGATGTTATCCGTCAGAGAGAAGAGATCGCAGAGCAAATGAGAGCTCTTCGCGGAATGAAGGAGATGGCAGCTGTTTACGGATTCGATATTTCACAGCCTGCTAACAATGCAAGAGAAGCAGTTCAGTGGTTATACTTCGGATACCTTGCAGCTATCAAGACACAGAACGGTGCTGCAATGTCAGTTGGACGTGTTTCTACATTCCTTGATATTTATATTGAGAGAGACCTTAAGGAGGGTACACTTACTGAGTCTGAGGCTCAGGAGCTTATCGACCATCTTGTTATGAAGTGCCGTATGGTTAAGTTTGCTCGTATCCCCAGCTACAACCAGCTCTTCTCAGGAGATCCGGTTTGGGCAACACTTGAGGTTGGCGGACTGGGAATGGACGGTCGTCACATGGTTACAAAGAACGACTACAGATTCCTTCACACACTTGAGAACATGGGACCTTCACCTGAGCCCAACCTTACAGTTCTCTATTCAAGCAGACTTCCCAGGAACTTCAAGAAGTATGCTGCTAAGATTTCAGTTACAACATCTTCTATCCAGTACGAGAACGATGATGTTATGCGTCCTGTATGGGGTGATGATTACAGCATTTGCTGCTGTGTATCAGCTACTCAGACAGGTAAGGAGATGCAGTTCTTCGGAGCAAGAGCTAACCTTGCTAAGTGTCTTCTTTACGCTATCAACGGCGGTAAGGATGAGAAGTTCCTTGACAAGCAGGGTAACCACATGCAGGTAGGTCCTGAATATGCACCTATCACATCTGAGTACCTTGATTATGATGAGGTTATGAAGAAGTACGATAAGATGATGGATTGGCTTGCAAGCCTCTATGTAAATATCCTCAATCTTATCCAGTATATGCATGATAAGTACTATTATGAAGCAGCTGAGATGGCTCTTATCGATACAGATGTACGTCGTACATTCGCTACAGGTATCGCAGGCTTCTCACACGTAGTTGACTCACTTTGCGCTATCAAGTATGCAAAGGTTAAGACTGTAAGAGATGAGTCAGGTCTTGTTGTAGATTACAAGATCGAGGGAGATTTTCCGAAGTACGGTAACGACGATGAGAGAGCAGACGAGATCGCTGTATGGCTCCTCAAGACTTTCCTCAAGAAGGTTAAGAAGAACCACACATACAGAAACTCAGAGCCTACAACATCTATCCTTACAATTACTTCAAACGTTGTTTACGGTAAGGCTACAGGTGCTCTTCCGGATGGAAGACCTGCATTTGCTCCTTTTGCACCCGGTGCTAACCCGGCTTACGGCGCAGAGCAGAGCGGACTCCTTGCTTCACTTAACTCAGTAGCAAAGCTTCCTTACGAGTATGCGCTTGATGGTATCTCAAATACACAGACCATCAATCCCGGTGCACTTGGTCACGACGACGATGAGCGTGCAGACAGACTTGTAAACGTAATGGACGGTTACTTCGATCAGGGAGCACACCACCTCAACGTTAACGTATTTGGTGTTGAGAAGCTCAAGGACGCTATGGAGCATCCTGAAAAGCCTGAGTATGCTAACTTCACAATCCGTGTATCAGGTTACGCAGTTAAGTTCATCGACCTCACTCGTGAGCAGCAGATGGACGTAATTAACAGAACTTGCCACGAATCCATGTAATATTCGAATGAGTACGGCGCCCCGGATATATATGTCCGGGGCGCTTGTTTTATTGGAAAAGAATAAAAAATGTGATAAACTAAAGGTTGTTCTAAAAGTTTCTTAAAGACAAATCCCGCAAATTCGGGAAATCTCCAAAGGAAAGGTGGTGGTTTTATGAAGAAGATTAAACATGTAAGTAGCGATAATCCTCTGCCTCGAAGTACAAACTTAATAAAAAACCACACCGAAAGGAGATTCCCATGGAAGAAAATACAATCATTGACGTAATCCGTGAACTCCTTGAGAGCAAGCAGTATACCAAGCTTCGTCAGACTTTTGCTGAGATGAATACTGCGGATATCGCTGCTATCATGGACGACATGGAAAATGAAGACTCATTAAAAATGTTCCGCATCCTGCCAAAGGACATGGCTGCGGACGTATTTGCCAACCTCGAAATTGAGGATCAGCAGTACATTATTCAATCTCTGTCCGATAAGGAAGCCGGTAACATCATCGATAACCTGATGGCCGATGATGCGACAGACCTTTTGGAAGAGATGCCTGCAAGTATTGTAAAGAAGATTCTTGCGAACGCAAGACCTGATACAAGAGCGGATATAAACCATCTGCTCAGATACCCTGAGGATTCCGCGGGCTCCATAATGACAGTGGAGTATGTTGACCTCAAGGAATACATGACGGTTGAACAGGCTATTGCCAGAATTAAGAAAATCGGTCTTGATTCGGAGACAGTAAATACCTGTTATGTTGTTACGAATCAGAGAATACTGGTCGGTACCGTAGCCCTTCGCTATCTGCTTATTAAGGACGACGATGAAAAAATCGGCGACATCATGAATACCCATGTCATTAGTATCAACACTATGACTGACCAGGAAGAAGCTGCCAACATGTTCAAGAAGTACGACTTCACAGTGATGCCCGTGGTTGATAACGAGAACAGAATGATCGGTATCATCACCATCGATGACGTTGTCGACATCATTGAAGAAGAGGCTACCGAGGATATCGAGAAGATGGCAGCTATCATCCCTTCCGATAAGCCATATTCGCGTATCGGTATTTTGGATGTATATAAAAACAGAATGCCATGGCTTCTGTTTTTGATGATAAGTGCAACCTTCACGGGAGCTATAATTACAAAGTTCTCGGATGCGTTATCCGCTTATGTGGTACTTACAGCCTACATACCTATGCTGATGGATACGGGTGGTAATGCCGGTTCGCAGGCGAGCGTATCAATTATTCGTAGCTTGTCGCTTGGAGAGATAGAATTTGCGGACCTCTTCAAGGTTTGGTGGAAGGAAGCTAGAGTTGCGGTACTTTGCGGCGTTACGCTTTCAGTTGCAAACTTTGTTAAGCTACTTGTCATAGACAGACTTGCAATCCCTGTAGCTGCAGTTGTCTGCCTGACACTTGTTATTGTAGTAATTATTGCAAAGAGTATCGGCTGTCTTCTCCCTATGTGCGCAGACAAGCTTGGCTTCGACCCCGCAGTAATGGCATCACCTATGATCACAACAATTGTGGATGCGATCTCACTACTGGCGTATTTCACTATAGCAACGCAGTTGCTGCATTTAGCTGTATAGAATAAAAAACGCCCCGGGTAATATATCTCTCTACAAACCTCATTGCAAAGAACGCAAGAATCGGTTTGTATTGAGATATATCACCCGGGGCTTGTCCTTTTAATTATTTAGAATACTTTAATTTCTTTACTATCAAAAGCCGCAAACGGACCGGGGATGGTGGCAGGATCCCTGTGTGCTCCGAAGTAATCCTTGTCGAAGGTGATCGGAGATCCATCCGGATTTTCGAAGTACTGTTCAGGCTCAAAAGCTTTTCCGAGTGCTTCGGTAGTAAGAATATTGCAGGAGAAATCTCCGAGCTTTCCGAAGAGATCTGACTTAATATACCAGCTGCCCTTTTTCTCCACTACTGAAACGGACACTTTGGACTTCTTATCTACAAGCTTGTTCTTTTCCTTCTTGTAAACATTCGCGCCACCGAAGTATGCGTTGCCGTCAATCCAAACAGGAAGATGGCCAAAGTGCGCTTCTGCAAGTCCACCCATGTCGGGATGCTTCTCAAAATCAAACTGATCCATCCAGTCCTCGTAGGTCGGGAAGATGTCAAAAGGTGCTGTTCCAACTGCCTCGTAGTCGGCATCCGCAGCGGTCTTCTTTTTATCATGAATCTTGTACTGCTGCAGGAAGATGTTGTTGTAAATTCTGTCATCGCCGTGGAGAATCGTCATGAAGCCGGCAACCTCGGTGCGGTGACGGATGTGGTAAGGTGTGTAGCGAGGCTCTCTCTGCCCTGAAACAATGCTGTCCACACCTGAGTTAATAAGTGAAAAGCCGCCAAGTATCAGATTGTGGATTACAGCAATACCTTCACTCGGAATTGTTATGGCAACTGGCGAGAGGAGGATATTGTTATCAATAAGAGTAGGACCGTGACCCACCTCAATAAAGACATCTGTGTTGAACATGGCACCGGGAGCCTGCCCAAGACCTTCCGGACGGCAGTTGTCATGCATGAAGTTCTGGGTTACTCTGGCACCCTGAGCCTGCCAGTCAAGCCAAACACCCATAATACAATTGTGGATATGGTTTCGTCTTATAGTCACATCAATGGCAGCATGGAGCTTTATTCCTGCGGTTTCCGCGCCACCAAGCTGCTGTGAATTGCATACGTGGTGGATGTGGCAATCCTCGATGGTGGAGAATACTCCGCCCATACGGCCGACGATACCGGTCTGTTCGCAGTGGTGAATGTGGCAGCGTCTTATGATATGGTGGCCGATTTTTTCCTTGAGCCATCCATGGAACTGGCCGCGGCAAACGGCGTCACGCTCCATCTGAGTGGGACTCTTTACATGATTCTTGGTGAAGTACATGTCGTTTTCGGGATCGAGATATTTTCCGAGAGAGATACCGCAGCATCGGCTCCCCCAGATTTCGCAGTCCTCGATTATCCAGCCCTTGCTCCAGTGAGGGCCTATCATACCATCCTGGTAAGCTGCAGGCGGAGCCCAGGTGGTAGCTGCTTTGTTGATGTTAAAGCCGCTGACGGTTATATAATCCACATGGTTTTTGTCAGGCATGAAGCAGTTTCTTCTGACAACGATTTCGGTCTTTTCTTTATTAGGATCAAGCTTATGAAAATTGGCATAGATAACTGTATCATCGCCATCCTGCTCTGTGTACCAGAGAAATGATGCCTCCTCCTGGTTCCAGGCAAAGGGATTGGCTTCGGCTTTCTCGCACTCCTTTAGAGAGTCTGTCTCGTGCATCATTACGTCATTAAGGAAAATGGAGCCTGTATGACGGATCTTGGGTGAGAAATACCAGTCACCGTAAACCCTCTCTATATAAGGGTTATAATCTCCAAAAATGGTATTATTTATTCTTGCGCTCCATACATTTCCCTTTACCTTCTTCCAGCCTGTAAGTGGTTCCGCACCGGTGATCACTGCTCCCAGAGGCTCGGTGGAGCGATAAGTAATCCGGGCATCCTTTTCTCCTTTGTTCTGAGGGATGACCTGCTCTCTGTAGATACCGGGTTTGACAAGTATCTCATCTCCTGCTACAGCAATCTTTGCTGCATCGTTTATATGTCTGAAGGGCCTTTTTTCGCTTCCATCGCCGTCGCGGAAAGCGGATGCGTCAACATAATAAATCATTCCTTTTTCCTCCAATAATGTGTTTGATTAAACGTTAAACTTAATTTTTTTTATGTTACGATTAACAGAGCGGATTGTCAATAATATGCACAACAAATTATGAAAAAGAGCAATAATTTTATACATATTACCAAATGTTGTAGTTGACATAAGTTAAAAAAGTTAATAAAATTATCCTGTAGTTAAACGATTTACTTAAAAAGTTTTCGTCAAATAACCCAAACAATATTGACTGGAGCTCAAATGGTAACTCTCAAAGAAGTCGCAGAAATATGCAATGTTTCGGCGGCCACGGTATCAAATGTTATAAACGGTAAAGCGAAGACGAGTGAAGCAACCAGGAAGCGTATCTTACAGGTTATCGAGGAAACAGGTTATAAACCAAACTACATGGCAAAAGGACTCCGGACCAATCGTACGAAAATAATCTCGATTGTTACCGAGGATATAGCACAGTTCACGTCTCCCCCGATAATCGAGAGCATAATGGAACAGTGTGAAAAACATGATTACCATGTATACGTTCATAACCTTCGTCTCTATGACAGATGGCAGGATACCTGGTATGACCAGGATAAAGATTATCATTCTGTTCTGGATCCGGTGTTGCAGGATGTTCTTTCGGCCAGGGCTGAAGGCGTGATTTACCTTGCGGGACATACAAGAATTATCAATTTTTACAAAGATAATTTTAATCTTCCTACAGTCATGTGCTACTCACTGTCGAATTCACCGGCAATCCCGTCGGTGGTTATCGAGGATGAGAAAAGCGCCTATGAAGTAACATCTTACCTTGTAAAGAACGGGCATAAGCGCATCGGATTCGTTGGAGGAAGGGCTGAAAATATACATACAGCTCAGAGACTATTGGGATATCAGAGAGCACTTTTTGAAAACGGCATTCTTTTTGATCCGAATCTTGTGTATTACGGAGATTGGAGCAGAGAGTCGGGGTACGAGGGTGCTAAGACACTTCTTCCTCAGGGAGTGACAGCATTTTTTGGTATTTCGGATAAGATGACCGGTGGAATTTATGATTATCTTATCGAGTGCGGACTTCAGATAGGAAAAGAGATTGCAGTTGCCGGTTTTGATAACGAGAGTATTTCGGAATACTTCTATCCGCCGCTTACAACTACGACACTCCCGCTTGCGGAGATAGGAAGGATAAGCGCAGATTTGCTGATAGATATGCTTGAGAATGATCAGCCTGAAGAATTACCTGCGGAGCCTAAGGTTGTAAGGATACCGTGTTCGATGGAAATAAGAAAATCTGTATGTAGAAGATGATTTGGGTGGAGGTGCAAGTTGACTAAGAAAAAAGCTTATTCATTAAAGTTATTTTTGATGGTGCTGCCGTTTATAGTGCTGGTTATGCTCTTTTGTTATTACCCGCTGTATGGATGGCTCTACGCATTCTATGATTACAAACCGCCGAAGACTTTGGCAAACAGTGCGTTTGTAGGCTTTAAGTGGTTTAAATCTCTTGTAAGCAGTGATGTAAAGATCAAACAGATCATTCAGGTTCTGAAAAATACCTTTGCAATGAGCGGACTTACGCTCGGAACGAGCTGGCTCCCCATGCTGTTCGCAGTATTTCTCAATGAGATCAGGGGCGTGAAGTTCAGAAAGTTTGTACAGACAGTCACAACACTTCCTAACTTTGTCAGCTGGGTTATGGTATATTCCATCGCATTTTCATTATTTAACAGTACAGGTATGATGAATTCCCTTCTTATGAAAATGGGTGTCATCAGTACTCCGATACTTTTCCTTCAGTCATCAGAGCATGTGTGGTTCACACAGTGGTTATGGCTTACCTGGAAAAACCTGGGCTGGGCGGCAATTATGTACATCGCGGCAATTTCGAGTATTGACGATGAGATGATTCAGGCCGCAAGAGTTGACGGTGCGACCAGAATGCAGATTATCTGGCATATTACAATCCCGAGTCTGTTGCCGACATACTTTGTTCTTCTGGTTCTGAACGTTGCAAACTTCCTGAATAACGGAATGGAGCAGTACTACGTATTCCAGAACGCGTTTAACAAGGATTACATCCAGGTTCTCGACCTGTACGTGTATAACATGGCAATGGGTAGTGGTGGCTACTCCGTATCGGTTGCAATCAGTATGCTGAAGAGTCTTGTCAGCCTTGTGCTTCTTTTCATAGTTAACAGAGCTTCCAAGACAATTCGCGGCGAGAGCATCCTGTGATCGGAGGTGGAAGATGGCTATCACACATACAATGACAGGATTGGTGAATAAGATGACAGATAAAAAGAAAGAAATTCCTCAGCAGAAGAGTAAGATGCATGTAAGTGCCGGAGACAGAGCGGTAGAGATTGTATGCTACATAATTTTTGCAATAGCTGCATTCCTTTGCCTGTATCCTTTTTATTACATCGTAATCAATACAATAAGTGCGAATGATATAAGTGCGAGAGGTGATGTACTTTTCCTTCCACAGAGCATTCACTTCCACAACTACATATCCGCATTCAGAATTGAAGGACTGCCTCAGGCTTTCAAGATTTCGCTTATGAGAACAGTTCTCGGTACCGGCCTTACTGTTTTTGCTTCTGCTTTTCTGGGATTTATGTTCACCCAGGAAAAAATGTGGGCAAGAAAAATCTGGTACAGATTTGTGGTTGCTACTATGTATTTCAATGCAGGTATCATACCCTGGTACCTTGTTATGAAGCAGATGCACCTTACAAATAACTTCCTCGGATACATCCTTCCCGCGATTGTATCGCCCTTTAATCTGATTCTTACAAAGACCTTTGTTGAGTCGGTTCCGAAGGAACTACAGGAAGCAGCTGAGATGGATGGTGCGGGAGTGCTCACCGTATTCTTCAGAGTCATCATTCCCGTAATCAAGCCCATCATGGCAACGGTTGCAATTTTCTCAGCAGTAAGCCAGTGGAACGCTTTCCAGGATACACTGCTCCTCATGACAGATACCAAGCTGTATCCTTTGCAGTTTGTGCTCTATCAGTACCTGAATCAGGCGAGCTCACTTGCATCGCTGGCTCAGAGCACATCGAGTACAGCATCACTTGCAGCTGCTGCAGCTACTGCACAGACCACAACCAGTGTGCGTATGACAATTACAGTTATCGTAGTACTTCCGATCATGCTCGTATACCCGATCTTCCAAAAGTATTTCGTAAAGGGAATTATGATAGGAGCTGTGAAGGGCTAATGTAATATGCCTTCTCCCTTTGGGAGAAGGTGTCAGCGAAGCTGACGGATGAGGGTTTCGAAAATATCTCCCATGGGGGTATAGATAAAACTTTATGAAAAAAGTGAAGGAGGAAAAAATTATGAAACTGAAAAAACTTTCATCTCTGGCACTTACTGCAATGCTTACAGTAAGTATGCTCGCCGGATGCGGCGGTGGAAGCACAGGCGGTAGCACAGATACCGGCAGTGCAGGCGGTGCAGAGACAAGCACAGAAGCAGGCGGCTCAGACGCTGCTGAGGCTACTGATGCAGGTGAGAGCACAGAGGCAGGCGATACTGCTGAAGCAGCTCCCGCAGCAAACCATGACGAGACCTACACTGTAGACTTCTACAATGTAGCAGCTAACTTCCAGGGTGTTCAGCCCGGATGGTACGGCAAGATCGTTAAGGACAAGTTCAACATGGATCTTAACATCATCGCACCTCAGGTATCAGGTGACGGAGCTGCTCTTTATCAGACAAGATGTGCAGCTGGCGCACTTGGTGATCTCATCATTCTTGATAACGCAGATGCAGCAGAGTGCGTAGAGTCAGGACTTATCCATGACCTTACAGATGCACTTTCAAAGTATCCTAACCTTATGAAGTATGAGAAGCAGATCAAAGACTTCAACTCACAGGTTGGCGACGGATCCAAGATTTATTGTATCCCGCTTGAAATGAACAACAATGGACCTACAGATTACAAGCAGCTTCACGTTTATTCTTATCCTCGTATGGGATGGGATATGTACAACGAAGTTGGTGCTCCCGAGCTTAAGAATCTTGATGACCTTCTTGATTGCTTAAAGAAGATCCAGGATGCTCATCCGACAAACGAGAACGGCGATCCCGCATATGCAATCAGCATGTGGAAGGATTGGGATTCTCAGTACATGGAGAACGTTGCTCAGCTTACAAAGTGGTATGGACAGGAAGTTAACGGTTCCGTTCTTATCGGTACAGACAACAGCATAGCTCCTATCACAGATAAGGATGGCGCTTACTACAAGATGCTTAAGTTCTTCTATCAGGCAAATCAGATGGGACTTGTTGATCCTGATTCCGCAACTCAGGACTGGAACTCAATCGTTTCCAAGATGCAGGATAAGAGAGTTTACCTCTACTGGTACAGCTGGCAGTATGGCTTCTGGAACAGCCCTGCAAGAGGCGAAGAGGGAACCAACTATGTTGAGATTCCTGTAGCAGACACAAACCTTTACCAGGCATCTGACACCTACTATGGTGATGGACGTGTTCTCTGCGTAGGTTCTCAGGTTTCTGACGAGAACTTTGACAGACTTATGGAGTTCCTTGACTGGTATGCTTCACCCGAGGGTGTTCAGATCCAGCATGCAGGTACAGAAGGTCTTACTTACACAATCGAAGATGGCAAGTACACACTTACAGAGGATGGTCTTAACAGATTCTCAGCAGAAGTACTCGTTCCCGAGGAAATGGGCGGCGGAAACTGGAACGACGGTAACAACCAGATCAACCAGTGGATCGTAGCATCCTGTGATGTTAACCCTGAGACAGGCGAGCCTTATGCTTCTGATATGTGGTCAACAACAATCGAGATGAACCAGACAAAGACAACCAAGGAGTGGTCAGAGAAGTTTGGCGCAGCTGACGATGTTGAGTATCTCAAGAACAATGGTATGATGACAGTAGTTCCTTCAATCAATATCGCTCTTGCAATCGATACTACAGACATCAGCCTTATCCGTAAGCAGTGCGGCGATGTTATCAAGGATTCTTCCTGGAGAATGGTATTCGCAAAGGATGATGCTGATTTCGATGCACAGTGGGATGAGATGGTCAACCAGCTGACAGGTCTTGGATTTGACGATCTTGTAGCTTTTGATACAGAAAAGTATCAGCCTATGCTCGATGCAAGAAAAGCAGCTCAGTAATACTTCATCAGACATAACTTTTAGAAGAAAAAGTTCCGGCAGCCGGTTAAGCGGCTGCCGGATTTTTTATGCATAAATATACTTATTAAAATTTATGAGAATGAGAATAATTATACTTTTTTGCTAAACAATTTCGAGAATTTATAGGATTTTTAGAAAAATAAGCCCAAGCTTTCTTGAATCGGGGAATGCATAGGCGTAAAATAATTATACTGAAATATTATTTCATTGTTTTATCCACTTATGAGAAGGAGAACTGAAATGATTAGACAGATGAGGGAGAGACTTAGACAGAGAAAGGGATTCACACTAGCTGAACTTCTGATTGTAGTTGCTATTATAGCAGTTCTGGTTGCAATCGCAATTCCTACATTTACCAATCAGCTGGAGAAAGCAAGAGAAGCTACGGATGCAGCGAATATAAGAGCTCTTTATGCAGAGGTCGTCGCTGAGTACCTCGAGACGGGAAATCCTGTAGCTGCAAAAACTATGCCTGTACAGCAGAAAAAAGACGGCTGGCAGTCAGACATTGCATGGCCAAGCGGCATTACTGCTCCCGGCGCGAAGACTTCGGGAAGTTGGTCCGTTTCATGCGGTGCTGATGGTGAAGTGTCTATTAATTAAATTCACATAATCATTTTGAATATAAAGGCATAACATAAGCTTTGTGTTTTTAGGATTTCCATAGATTAAAGGTATTTTTATATGGATATAATTAAAAATCAAAGAGGAATATCGAGAATGGTGGTGCTGGTCGCTGTTATTGCTGTCTGTCTGATAGCAATAATCGTTTTTATAAAGCTCGGCCGTAGTACCGAAAGCGCACTTGAGGATGTGGATGAACAGCTGGTTATTACAGCTGAGCACGAGGCGCGTCTCGAATATATGCAAAATGATCTCATCACACAAGTGGTGTATGATGCGGAAAACAAAACCTTTGTAGATCCGACAATGGCAAAAAGCACAGTAGAGCCATACGGATCCTCAAAAAAGAACAGGGGTAAGTATCTGCTGATAACTATAGGCAATGATGAGACCGTTTCGTCAAAATGGGTAACTCCGTAAACGATGTGAACCGGTTTCTATGTAGGGGGAAACATGCCAAAGAAGAGAATAGGTGACCTGCTTATAGAGCGTGGTCTGATTAACGACAAGGAATTGCAGTTTGCTCTTGATATGCAGAAGCAAACCCATGAAAAGCTTGGCGAAGTCCTTATAAATAACAGAATTGTGTCTCCGGAGGACATGGCAAAAACGCTTGCCGTTCAGCTGGAGGTTGATTATATAGACCTTGCCAAGGTTAATATACCCCAGGAACTTACTAAGCTTGTGCAGAAAAATACTGCCAAGCAAAATCACTTGGTTCCTGTTCGTCAGCAGGGGGATTCACTTTTGGTAGCAATGGATGATCCCCTGAATTTCTATGCGCTTGATGAGGTCAGAAAAGCCTCTAATCTTAAGATTGTTCCGCTTATTGCCACAAATGTGGCGGTGGAGCGTGCAATAAATACGCTGTATGGCAATGAGAATGCGAAACAGGCCATTGCCGATTATAAAAAGGAGCTTGGACTTAATGAATCGGAAAAGGCTGCCGATACCTCGCTCTCCAATTTTG
Organism: Butyrivibrio sp. AD3002; assembly: GCF_000420905.1. Lineage (NCBI taxonomy): Bacteria > Bacillati > Bacillota > Clostridia > Lachnospirales > Lachnospiraceae > Butyrivibrio > Butyrivibrio sp. AD3002. The sequence continues at coordinate 95,058 of NZ_ATVV01000007.1, forward strand.
ATTTCGTAATAACATCGAATACTATCAGCGGAGATGGTGATAGTGCGCCTACAATAAGGCTGGTTAATTCTATTATAGAGCGTGCCGTTTCTGAGCACGCATCAGATATCCATTTTGAACCAAGAGAACAGGATATGGACGTTCGTATGCGTATCGACGGTGTTCTGAGGGACATTCTTAAGGTTCCGAAGGATATCACTGCTGCAGTAATTGCCCGTATCAAGACAATGTCCGGTATGGATGTTGCAGAGAAGAGAATTCCGCAGGACGGACGTTTTGCGGTAAGTGTTCTCGGTAAGAGTATCGACATGCGTGTATCTACCCTTCCTATCGCCTGGGGTGAAAAAATAGTATGTCGTCTTCTTGATAAATCCAATACCGAAATTGATAAGGAAATGCTGGGACTTCGTGCGGATGACATGGAGAAATACGAAAAGCTCATTCACTACAAGAATGGTGTAATGCTTCTCGTAGGTCCTACCGGTTCAGGTAAGACAACAACCATGTACGCTATGCTCAATGAGCTTAACACCAGGGATGTCAATCTGGTAACGCTTGAGGATCCTATCGAGTATAACCTTGACGGATTGAATCAGGTACAGGTTAATACAAAGACGAACATGACTTTCGCAAATGGTCTTAGAGCGATTCTCCGTCAGGACCCGGATATCGTATCAGTAGGTGAGATACGTGACGGAGAGACAGCAGAGATATGCCTTAGAGCAGCGCTTACCGGACGTTTTGTTATGAGTACAATTCACACCAATGACGCAATTGGTGCAATTGACAGACTTGAGGATATTGGTGTAGAACCTTATCTTATTTCAGCAACACTTCGAGGTGTAATCTCGCAGAGACTTGTCAGGAGAGTATGTCCCTACTGCGCAGAGGAATACGAACCCCAGCAGGATGAGATTGACAAGCTCGGAATAAAGATTCAGCCCGGAACAAAGTTTAAATTCGGAAGAGGTTGTCAGCACTGCTTCAATACCGGCTATTCGGGACGAATTGCCATATTTGAAATCATGATGGTAACCCCCGAAATCAGAGACCTGATCTATAAAAAGGCAGGACGCTCTGCCATTGAACAGGAACTTAAGAAGGAAGGCAGTGATTTCGTATCACTTAAGGAGGCCGGCATTAAGCTGGTGCTCGAGGGCGTAACCACAGCCTATGAAGTTATGAGAGTGACTAATGAAAGCGATTGAGGATTTAATATGAGAAGTATTGATGAATTAGTAGCAAAAGCTAAAGCCGAAGGTGCATCCGATATTCATATTATCTGTGGCCTTCCGCCAAAGTACAGAAAAAGCGGTGACCTCGAAAACATGGAGGATATGCCCGTAACTAAGGAAGAATGTATCAGTCTCGCCAAGCAGCTTGCAAAGACGGATGAAGCTTTTAACGAACTGATGGAGACCGGTGAGCTTGATGCAGCGGATACTTTTGCTGACAGCAGATGCAGACTTCATTTGTTCAAGCAACAGGGAGTTCCTTCACTGGCGCTTAGAATTCTGGCTGAACGTATTCCGGAGCTATCCACATTGGGACTTCCCATAGGCGTTCTTGATCTACCAAAGCTCCATAAAGGAATAGTGCTTGTAACCGGTGAGACCGGGTCCGGTAAATCAACAACACTTGCAGCTATATTGGACAACATCAATCATCATTACAAACGACACATCGTAACTCTGGAAGATCCTGTAGAGTACATGTATACACCTGATCTTTGCGCAATCAATCAGCGCGAAGTCGGAAAAGATACACAGAGCTTTGCGATGGGACTTAGAGCTTCCCTTCGTGAAGACCCCAACGTAATTCTTATCGGTGAGATGCGTGACAGGGATACCATCGAGACTGCTATTACAGCAGCTGAGACCGGACATCTTGTATTCGGAACACTTCATACAGGAAGTGCGGCAGATTCTATAGACAGAATGGTGCAGGTATTCCCGGAAGCAGCGCAGCAGCAGATCAGATTGCAGTTATCAATGGTTCTTCAGGCAGTACTTACCCAGCAGCTCATTCAGAAAAAGGATGGCGGAAGGGCACTGGCTGCAGAATATATGATAGTAACGGATGCGATAAGGAATCTTATCAGAACCGGAAATACACCGCAGATTGCCAATGCTGTAGCAACAAGTGCGGAAATCGGCGGACAGACTATGGATCAGTCCATAGTAATGCTTGTAAGAAACGGACTTATATCCAGAGAGAATGCTTTGCATTATGCAGTTAACAAGGATTTTGTAAGTAGGAACATGATGTAACAGGGGGACTCATGAACAGCTACAAATACACAGCGCTCTCTACTTCAGGCGAAAAGGTCACTGGAATGCTCGAAGCCATAGACCAGCTTGAAGCAACAGCCAAGATCAGACAACAGTATAAAGCGGTGCTTTCCGTAAAAGAGGTTCAGGGGAGCAGTCTTAAAATGCCTGCTTTTCTAAATGCGGACATAGGTGGGTCAAAAATCGACCCTAAAGCATTCACCCTGATGTGCAGTCAGTTTGCCACAATCCTTACTGCGGGAATTCCGATTGCCAGAGCGGTAAAGCTTATCGGCGATAAGACCACGAACAAATTCCTGAAAAGACTTCTTATGAATGTTTTTGAGGATGTGGAGGCCGGACGTGCGTTGTCATCCTCTTTCGATGATCACGGAGAGGGAGCACTTCCTCCGACATTCTGCGAAACAATCAAGGCAGGTGAGGAAGCCGGAGATCTGGCAGGAGCTTTTGAGTCGATTTTTAAACATTTCGATAAGCAGACAAAGATGGGGGCTAAGGTTAGAAGTGCTATGACTTATCCCATGTTTGTGCTCCTGGTTGCGATTGTAGTTGTAATAATCCTCATGGTAAAGGTTGTTCCGACATTTACGGCAATCTTTGATGAGATAGGGGGACAGCTCCCTCTTCCGACCAGAATGCTGATCGGAATATCCAATTTTTTCAGCAGGAATATTCTTATTATTGCTGCAATTATCGGCATAATCATAGTTGGCTATGTTATGTATAAAAAGACTCCGGCAGGTGCGATGAATATTTCAAAGCTCCAGCTAAAGCTTCCGGTTTTCGGAAATATAGCAGAGTTGAACGCAGCAAGCCTGTTTGCCAATACAATGGCTACCATGATCGGATCCGGACTTCCGATGACAAAGGCAGTCAGTATTACTTCAAGGGTTATGACCAATGAAGTATATAAGGAAAAAGTTGCCGGAATGGTTTCGAAGATAGAAGAGGGACGAACCGTTGTCGATTCGATGAGAGAGACGCAGGTAATGCCAGATATTCTGACTGACATGGTGGGAGTCGGTGAAGAGACCGGAGAGATGAAGCACACCATGGACATCGTTGCTGCCTATTACGACAGTGAACTTGAACAGGCAGTTACAAAAGCCATAGCAATGCTTGAACCGGCGCTTTTGATATTTATAGCAATTGTTGCAGGCTTTATTGTAATTGCAATTTATTTGGCGATGTTCAGCATGTATCAGGGGATGTAAAAAAGTGGAACTTTACTACACAATATGCGTAGCCTTATTTGGGCTGTTGTTTGGTTCCTTCCTAAACTGCATGGCCATGCGCATAGTCAGGAATGAAGATTTTGTGACAGGCAGAAGTCATTGCATGAGCTGTTACCATCAGCTCGAAGCCATAGATCTCATTCCGGTATTCAGCTATGTGATAAGCGGTGGTAAATGCAGATACTGCAAACAGAAGATATCGATCAGATATCCCCTGACCGAGATGGCCTTTATGGTACTGTCGGTGGTCCTGTACATTTTTATGAAGAGGGATCCCGTACTATTTGCCGAAAGCTGGATATTGGTGGGTCTGCTTTTTGCAATGGCGATCACTGATATAGAATCTCTGGAAATACCGAATTTACTGATTCTTTCGGCAGCTGTAAGCTGGGTAATCTTTTCCGTGATAAAAATTATTACCGGAAGAATCGATTTATATACGCTTGGAATAAGGATTCTTACGGGACTTATTTTCGGAGCTTTGATGCTCATAATGAGCATCCTTGTAGATAAGCTTATTGGACGGGAAAGTCTTGGAGGCGGTGACATTAAATTATTTGCACTCCTCGGGTTATATATGGGACCTGTCCGTTCATATGAACTGCTTATATTATCCTGTGTTTTGGGAATAGTTTTTGCACTGATAAGAAAGAAGCTAATGCCAGGTTCCTCAAAGGAGTTTCCGCTGGGGCCGGCGATAGCAGTAGCAGCATACATTGTTTTGTTATTCGGAGACTTAGTAGCAGCCTGGTATTTTAAACTAATATGAGAGGGTAAAAAAATGCCAAAGAATGACGGAGTATTGGGAATAAGTGTAACACACGGTAGACTTGCTCTGACGCTTATGAAGGGCGGAATAGTACGTAAATCGGAGTGGGAAGAGATACCTGACAATATTGTTGAAGGTACTAAAATAATTTCCCAGAATCTCTTTGCGGATTTTTTGAGAGAGCAGATAAAGGAAAAAGGCATTAAGTGCAAAACGGCTGCTTATGTAATTCCGGATTCCGATATTTTTGTAAAAAATATCACGATGCCGAAGATTGCAGATGATCAGCTGAGATTCAACGTGCCTTTTGAGTTCAAGGACCTCATACAGGGAGAACTCAATCAGTACGTGTTTGATTATGTAAAAAGAGAAAGCGCCAGCAATGATGAAAACACCATAAATTTGCTTGCTTATGCGGTCCCGGTTAATTCGCTTGCAAATATACGTGAAACCCTTAAACAGGCGGGACTTAAACTTGTTAAGGCACTTCCCGAAACCTCTGTATATGAAGCACTGATCGGTGCCCTTGGAAATGAAGAAGAGATTAAAAAAGAGCGCTGCTTCATGGATATAGGAAGAAGAGCTATACGAATGATGATATTCAAAAACGGAGAGTTTAAGCTTTCGCACTTCATAGATGTCGGTGAAGATCAGGTTATCCGCGCAATTGCCGATGAGTTGAACGTGGATACCCATCTTGCGATAACCTACTTAAGAAGTCGGTATCAGGATTGCGACAAGCTTCCATCAGCAGTAAATGCATACAAGGATATTTCGATTGAAATTCTTAAGGGACTGAATTTCTATGAAATGTCCGATATGACTTCGAGACTTAAGGATATTGTCCTTTGCGGAACGGGAGCAATGACAGAGCCGCTTGTGGAAATGCTCAAGGAGCGACTCGATAAAACCGTTGTTACAATGGATGAGCTTTATCCCAATTACAATAAAGAGAAAGAAATCAATGTTACTTACGGGTCAGTCGGAGTGCTTCTAAGTGATGCATTAGGAGTTGCCACAAACAGCAATCTGGCATCTGCGGGACAGAAAAAGAAGACAAATCTCAAGGCTGTTTTCGGGACAATTGCAGCAATCTTAGTGGCAGCTTTGCTCATAGGAAAATTCGGTTTTGTTGACAGACTTAATACTCTCGCAAATGAGAGGGAGAGAGCAAACGAACTACAGCAGCAGATTAATGAGCAGAGCAAATTTATCAAGGAGTCGGAGCAACTGACACAGGAGTACTATCATTACAGCTGGGATCAGATGAGTGATGAGGAAAAGAGCAGGGTCAGCAGAGTCGACACACTTAAGCTTATAGACCTGATAGGCAGTCAGGGAATGAAGGTTAAGTTCATGGATCTCTCGTCAGAGACACTTACGATTGATCTCTTAGCAAATGATTTGGACAGTGTAAGCAAACTTACGACAGTTATGGAAGAAGAGGATATAGTTGAGAGCTGTTCTGTAGTATCTGCGAAGACACTGACTGAAGAAACGGATGGAGTTAAAACAGATGCCGGTGTGACGGCACAGATAAAGGTGCACCTTACAAAAGGATCTTCTGAAGAGGAGAATTGAAAGTGAACATACTTAATAAAGACTTCACCAAAAATGAAAAGACGCTTCTTGTGATACTTGCACTGGTAATTGTGGGAGCGTTGTATTACCTGTTTGTATTCACTCCTATCGAGAATGGAATCCATTCCGCCAGGGTTGAACAGCAGGCTCTTGAAACCGAGCTCGTAGCTACCAAGGCAAGAGTCGAAAAGATAAAAGCCATGACAGAAGAATATGATGCGGGCGGCGGAGCTTTGACAGGTTATATGCCAAGCTATAATGCAGGCAAGTCGGAAATTGATTTTCTGCATAAGATTCTTGGCAATACAACAGATTACTCTGTGAATTTCACTAATCTTACCAGGGAAGGCGATCTCATCAGAAGAGAGTTCGTCATGAAGTTTACAGCAAGAAATTATGCGCAGGCACAGGAAGTAGTTAAGGCTCTTGAAGAAAGCGAGATAAGATGCCTTGTGGGAGGCATTGTTGTATCACCTGTGGAAAGAGAACTTACGGTTCAGGATCAGGATGTGGATGTCAACCTGACAGGAACTTTCTATGAGACGTTGCAGGGCGGTACTCCCGACAAGGAGTTGCCGGAGGATGCTAATGACAACTAACAGGAAGATCCGCGAAAAACTAAATACACGCGGTGCTTCGATGATAATCGCACTGTTAATTTTTATTATCGTTACGTTTGTATCGATCGCGATTGTAAATGCGTCAATTCTTAATGCAAAACGAACCGACGCCGAAAGGTATGAGGAAAAGGCCTATCTTGCTACAACTCAGGCGATAGCGCTTGTTCAGGGCTGCATGAAGGAAGACGCGGCTTATACAAAAAAAGAGGGAAAAGATTCAGAACTGACCGGACTCGAAGGAAGCTTCGGGGATGCTGTTAAACAGATGGCGGACAGCATAACCGGTGGAAGTGATTCAGTTACAAGAAATATAAGCTTTTCATATTCAGGTCTTGATGATATGGGAAGCCTTTCCGGACAGATGACCATGGATGATTCCTACACCATAACAGTGGATGTATGGGTGGATTCCGATAAAGCGGACTATCCGCTTACACTTACAATTCCGGGATCGGCTCAGACTGTGAAACAGGAAATACCGGGTAGAAAGAATAAGGGAAAGACCAAGAGAATAACCTACGTATCCTGGTCGAAGGATGGTATGTATGTAACCGGTACGGATAATGGTTGAGGTTAAAGATGTTCCTAAAACTAAGAAAAAGGATTAAGTCAAAAAGCGGTGAAACGCTTATAGAAACGCTGTTTGCACTTCTTATAGGAGTGCTGGCACTTATAATGCTGCCGGGTGCAATTGTGGCTGCAACCAGGGCAAATAAGGAGTCTGCAGAGAATTCGGTATATACTGAAGGTAATAGTAACAATGTGGTTACAGTAACAGGTTTTAGTATAGACTAGCCAAACACACTATGAAGACTGTACAATTAAAGTTAAGACAACTTTACAGAAAAAGGATAAAAGGGAGCAGTGGCGGATTTTCTATTTTGGAAATGCTCCTTGCCATTATTATTCTGCTCCTGGCTACGCAGCTTGTGGCTGAATCCATAAGTCTTGCAAGTAAGCATTATATTCAAAGCACCAACAGATCCAAGGCTCAGATGATAGTTTCTACGCTGGCAGATTTTGTAAGATCCGAACTGACAGTAGCAAGTGATGTCATTGTTGAGGGCGGGGAAGTCTCTTTTATTGACGGAAGCGCACGCCTGGGCGGCAGATGCACACTGGGACTTGAAGGTACAACGTTATGCCTGAAAAATGCAAAAACCGGAAAGAACTATTATCCGATAGTTGGAAGCCAAGGCGGAACGCCTTTTGAATATGCGAACGGATTGTATGTAAGCAGTTTTAACATAGATTACAGTGAAGGTAGCGAAGAAGCAGGGACATTCAGCTATTCGATAGCAGTATCCGATAAAACGGGGAAAGAACTTGCGACAGGAAGATACACGGTAAAAGGTAATATTTTTACAATAGAAAATTAAGTCTGAAAGGATAAAAAATATAACGATCGGGGAGTTAGTTGTTTATGAAAAAAGTTGGGTCAACTAGAAATATTTTACGTGGAAGAAACAAATCAAAAGGATTCACAGTTGCAGAGTTGCTGATAGTAGTTGCTATTCTGCTTGCGCTTGTTGCATTTGGCGTTGTGGCCGGGATCAGGATTATAAGAAATATGAGACAGTCTCACCTTGATAAAAGAGCTGAGGCTGTTTATTATGCCGCTGAGAGCCGGATGATGGAACTGTTCGTAACAGAGAATAAGACGGAAGTCACCGAGAATGATGATGGTGAGGAAGTAACAAAAGCAGTTGTTGAGACCCTTTACAGTGCAAGAAGGTTCACAAATGAAGATGGAACCTTTGCATATATTACTTCCGACGAAGACAGTGCAGCCAAGGCGCTTTTCACAAATGACAGAACACTGGAAGTTGAGCTTGGCTCTGATTACTGGATAATTGAGTATGACCCCGTAAGCCTTGATATTTATGCGGTTATTCTGAGTGAAAATCTCGAAAAGGCAGGAACAGATCTTGCTTCCCTGACCTGTCAGAGTGCAAGCGCGCCGTTGCGCGGAACACCCGAGGACAGAATAGCTGCTTACAATTCATATGTAGGCTACTACTCCGAAGGTGCTAACAACGGAGCCGGAGCAGCGGCGAAGAGCGGCCTCAGGGTAGGAGCATGGATCCTTAACAGACGAGAGCTTCTCGGAGTTATAAAGATATCCGCTGATGAGAAGACAAGAAGAGCGATAGAGAATCTCTCATTTAAAGTATCACTTAGCGGTGAAAAGAGTGAGAGTGAAGATATAGATATCTCTGCAAACGAGATTTTCTGGCAGAACTATGCCCAGGATGAGGACAGCAACTTCCTGGAGACTGACGGTAAGACAGGAATTGTTATTACAACTTCCGATATAAGAACCACTATCCCGGCAACCTGCTTTGGTGCAGCTACTGATAATAATGGAAGATATGCCCTTATAGGATATGTAAAACTTGATTCCCTTGATAAAAAGCTCCAGTTCAAGGATATCAAGGCAGGTGGAACAGGCGGAAAGCTTGGATCAAGCATTACACCCGGTGACGATATCACTCTGTCCGTAAAGGTTTGGGATTCCGGAGACGGCAGTGCAAAATATTCGGAAAACGTGAGAGGAGCCAGTGCTATATCAGCGCCGGAGAACAGCCTCTTTGCTGATTTTGATGTCAAAAACGGAATCTCTGTAGCAGAAATTGTATACCCCCGCCATCTTCAGAACCTTGACTATGAGTTCTCACATGTTAAGGCAAATATGGCAGCAGGTGAGGGAACAGGCGGAGAAATAGCAGCAGTCCTTCTTGAGGATATTGAGTGGGATGAAGAGGAAAATCTCTCTAAAGACAAGGTTAGGAACTTTACTCCGATTAACAATGAAGAGCTGGTATCCTTTAACGGTCTCAGATTCGATGACCCGGAGGAAGCAGTTCCTCTTGGTGATGCAAACAGCATCAAGGCCGAAGATCCCGAGAAGGAAAATGGCCAGGTAGAGAATGAAGAAAGCAAATATCATTTTATTAAGGGACTTCGAATAGATACTTCCGATTCGTCCTATGCTCTTATAGGGAGCAACAGGAATATCGGTCTTTTCGGTGTGCAGCCGCATCTGACTGTAGCCAATCTCATTTTGACTGATTTTGACATTAAAAACACTGTTGGAAATCAGGCTACCGGTATGCTTGCCGGCAAGCTTGAAAATTCCACCGTAAAAAATATTTTTGTATATAACACTTTCTCGGATGCTGTAGCAAAGAAGGTTACAGGTACCGGCAGTACCGCAGGACTTGTGGGTGAAATGACCGGCACCTCGGTTGACGGCTGCGTCATTAAGAATATTGTTGTTGATTCTGCAGGAAATGCAGGAGCACTTGCGGGAAAAGTATCCGGCGGCGGAGAAATCAGAAATGTACTTGCCTATAACGGAGAATTGAGTACTACAGGCGGAGACTCTGCCCGTGCAACCACAGCAGGATTTGATGATTCGACGTATGAGATTACGGGAAGTCAGAACGTCGGTGGTCTTATCGGTGAGATGGAAGGCGGTACTTTGACCGGATGCTCAGCTGCACTTTATGTAAGAGCAGCATCAGGAAATAGCGGCGGACTTATCGGAAAAGCAGGATCCGGCGCATCCATCAATATGTGTCAGTCCGGTGGACATACCATTACAGACAGTAACGGACAGGCAGGAAAATATGATAAGAGCACGGCAGCAAATACCAGAGGAAGAGTTAATGTAATAGGAGCATCTTCCGCAGGTGGTTTTGTCGGTACATCAAGCGGAGCTACAATACAGAACAGTTATACAACCTGTTCTGTATCAGCAGCTACTGTAGGTGGATTTGCAGGCAGTGCTGACGGCGGAAACATAGCAAATTGTTATGCGGCTTGTCAGGTATTCTTTGAAAATGAAGGAACCGCAGGCGGCTTTATCGGAAGTGGCGGTGGTGGAGCTGTTTCCAATCACTATTTTGAAATAATAAATCCTACTACAGACGGAAAATATCTCAAGGGTATAGGCGGAACAGAGAAGGATGACAAGGATAAGACAAAAGCAATAGATGACGAGATTCTTGACGACAGTGCAAACGGTGAGTATGAATACAACAAATTCATGATACCCCGTTCTGACCTGACGATAGCAAGAGGTGAGAAGACTCACAGATATGAGATGGAACTTCAGCCTGCAATTTACACAATGAAGTTTGCGTCCCAGCTCAGTAACATTACATCCAATGAACTTTTCTATACAGACAGTCATTACGGAGACTGGCCTATAGTTGAGCAGCTTGTTATAAATTCAGGAACCAGTATAGCAGAGCGTCCTAAGGGACATATTGATCCCTTTGCAAAGATAAAGGCAATGGCAAGCGATATCAGTAATAGCAATCTGATAAGAACTCTTGCCGAGGCTGTGATTACCGAACCTATTCCTGAAACGGAGAAGGAAGAAACAACACAGGAAAGTACCGAACAGAACACAGCTGAACAGAACACAGCTGAACAGAACACAGCTGAGCAGAACACAGCCGGCGGAACAGAATCTACTGAAGAAGCAGCTCCTTCAAACGAGGAAGCTGCCGAGACACCTGAGGAGAGCGGCTCTACCGAAGCTTCAGTAGAAGAGAATGAAGCGGCACCGGCCGAGGCTGAAAGTACGCAGTCAGAAAGCGCAGAAAACACAGAGGAACAGGCGCCCGCAGAAGAAAACGGAAGCAGCGAAAATGCAGGTGAAGCAGAAGCAGCAGAGGCAGTTACTCCCGAGGAGAATCCGGCTGCTGAGGAGAACGCTCAAAGTACAGAGGAGATGGCTGTAAATCCTGAAGAAGCTGTCAGTGATATTATTCCTGATAATACAGAGAAATCGGACCCCAATGCTGAAGAGGCACTGACGAATTCCGGAGAAATCAAAGCGGAAATAGAAGAGGAAGAAGACGAAAGCGTTGAAGGCGTTCTTGTTAATGAGGATAAGGGAATCAGTATCTCATTCGGAAAGGATGCAAAGATTCCTGAAGGCGCTGAACTTGAGGTTATAGATATCGCGGAGGATAGCGAGGATTACGACTATGCTCAGCTTGTTAATGATGCGACAGAGGCGATGGAAATTACGACTGAAGATGTCGCAAGCGTGCGAGCACTGGATATCGCAATTGTAAAGGACGGCGAGGAGATTCAGCCTCAGGCACCTGTAACCCTGGAGATTAAAACAGAGCAGCTTTATCAGAATAATGAGCTGTTTGTGGATGACCAGATAACAGCGGTTCACATGACTGACGATGAGCCTGAGCTTATTGAAACCACGGTGACAAATGAGGCTATCGAGGAAGGAATAGTGTCCGATAACCCGGCCTCCAACGACGCGGCAGATTCGCTCAGTTTTGAAACTGACGGATTCTCTGTCTATGTTATCGTACAGCCGATTCAGCAGAAGAAAGTCTATACCACAGATGACAATGTTTACACAATCACTGTGGACTATGATAATGCATCCGGAATTCCTGCGAATGCAGAACTTGTGGTGTCTGAAGTTACAAGTGATACAGAAGAATATGCAGGATATGTGGAGGAGAGTGCGCAGGCAGCAGAAGCCGGCAGTGAGCTCATAAAGCTTGCAAGAGTATTTGATATCTCCTTTGTGGATTCGGAGAGCGGAGATACATATCAGCCCAGCAAGGATGTCAAAGTTTCAATCCAGCTGATGCAGGATGAGGTTTGCCGGGAAAATGAAGAAATAAGAATCGTTCACTTTGGTGATGAGACCAAGGTTGTAGATTCAAGTGTAAATGAAAATGTTATTGAGTTTAATACCGATGGTTTCTCAGTCTATACAATGGTTGAAATAGAGTGGGATGCTTTCGATGCTTCGCTTGCAAATAAGAAGTACTACATTTCATTTTATGACGGAGCAAATACACAGTTCCTTTCACGTACCGGAACTACTCTGACCAGCGATACAAATAAAGATAATGTAACTCCATGGGAATTTACAACTTATGCAGATGGGTATCACATTCATTATGGTGATAACTATATCGGAGTAGTTGGCACAGCGTGGGGCATTACAGATAAGAGCGGTGCAACTGTATTTACAGCAAGTGATATGGGCAATTGCCACTGGATTTGCAAGGCAAACAGCACAGATGCCCAGAAATATATTGGTTATACAGCAGCAACAACCGATTTTAATACTATAACCGGCTATACTTCTCTTGGTGGAAGAAATGACCTTCTTCTTAATGAGGCAGAAGATGTTTCCGATTCCGGTATAAATGGTGACGCATATTTCATAAGAGATTCAAGCGGAAGTAACTACCTTAAGATTGACGGAACATCTCTTGGAAGTACTGCGACCGCTTCTGATGCCACAAGTTGGGAGTTCTTATTTGTAAGAAACGGATATAAAATCCGTAAGGATACAAACTATATCGGAAAGGATCCGGCTGATCCAAATAAGTGGATTATAACCACTAACAGTGACGATGCTGCCGTATTTACAGCATGTGATATGGGAACATATCATTATGTTGCAGAAATCACAGGAGACTTCTTGGGATATAATGCCACCGACGGATTTGCAAGACGATATACGGGTGGTGTTATTGCGGATAATCAGCTGATTGTATCGGAAACAGCTGACGGAGCAGACTTCATAGATAAGACATATGATGGCAAGACGTATTATATCTCAAGAGGTGAAAAGTACTTAGATACAACTACAAACGGAACAGATAATCCTTTTGCGGCAGCACCGTGGACATTTACATTTAATGACGCTAAGGGTGGATACCTTATCCATCAGGGAAGCAATTACCTTACAGGTACGACAGCTGCACTGGGAATAACTACAACGGAGGCATCAGCTGATGCGTTTGTAGTAGGTGATATGGGAACATATCACATTATTGGTAATGCGCAGACCGCTACCAACTTTATGGGATATTCAAGTAGTTCATTCAACATGACGGAGACTGGTGCGACTTCGACTAATGCCCAGCTGATACTGTCAACGAATGTTATTGACAACGTTGATAAGGCATTGGATGGAAAGGAATTCTATGTAATTACTTATGATGGATGGTATTTAACCAATTATAACGGAGGAACTAATGAAAAGCGATATCGGCAATCAGTTCCTAATTATAAATCATATGTTTCAAGATGGACATTTACTTCTTCCGGTAGTGGATATTATATACATAATGGAAATAAGTATTTTGCTGTGAATGCTGATAAAACACTAAGTATTGTGAATGATACGACAGCAGCATCAACTTTTATTGTTAGTGATATGGGGTCTTATCATTTGATTAAGGATACTAACAATAATTATCTTGGACATAATATTTTACAGGCAGCGGCAGTAAACAAAGCGTCTATTAATGCCAGTGCAGCATTTGACTCTCAAGAGGCTAGATTTTTGCTGGTAGATGATATCAGCTTAAATGGTGATTTTATTATCTTCACCAAAAGAGAGACTGGTAACGAGTTTTATAGAGCTTTGCTTGGAGAAGTATCTCCGTATAAAGCTGGTGCACTTAAAGGAATAAATATATCAGATCCGCCATTTAAGCAAACAACATCTACAGCAACAACTATCAATGATCCAAATGAGGTGCTTACGGTTTGGCATTTTGAGAAAGTTGAAGGGCAGTTACTGCAACATTATATTTCCTGTAACGTAGGTGGAAGTACAAAATATCTTTCAATTAAGAACGGTAATGTTTCTTTATCAGACGCACCGGAAGCTTTAGTAATGGCACCTCGACTGGAGATTGGTACAGAGGGACTTCCGACTACGAGAACCTATAGAATACTAAGTACAACCATTACGGATCAGTGTCTGAGATTTAATGCAAGTAATAGAGACAAGCCATATTATGAAACAAGTACAAGTATTGAAGATATTCTTTCGTGGCATTATATTTCTTCCGCGCAACCTATGAAAACAGTTCACTACATTTATAACCAGGATCCCGGGGATAAAGGAACTGCGGACAAGTTGTCGCCTGTTGAGACAATTGTGTTCCAGGGAGACAGTATTGTATTAAAGCAGCCCAAGGTTACTAAGTATATCTCCAAGGGCGAGAAGTATACCCATGCGTATATCTTCAAGGGCTGGAGAGATACCGCAACCGGAACAATATATAATCCGGGCGATACAGTTGATATTTCCGCAAGGACGGAAAATGCCTTCGATTTCGAGTCGTTATGGGAGTATGATCCCGACACCGTAATCGTTGAATATGTGATTCCGCATGCCCAGACTAACTATGGATATCTGATTGATGCTAACGGTAACAGAATTAATGAGTTGCCTATGGCTGCAGTTGATGATAGCGGCAATGCAATCCCTGATAATACTGAGATGATTATCGGTGAAACGGAAACTCATAACTATAAAGTTCGTGATATAAGAAATACCACTGAGAGTGATTCCAGATTATATCACATGTATCAAAGGCTGAAGACCGCTGGTAATGATAATTATCGCACGTATGAGTTTAAATATTGGCAGGCAGATAACGGCGATATTATAAAGCCCGGAGATACAATCAGTCTTGAAAAATATATGAATGATGAAGGCGTAGTCACACTTACCGCGCAGTGGGTATATGAGTTCCAGAATGGAACAATGGCTAATGTCAGCTTCTCAATCATAAGGATTGCGGATGTTCCGGATAATACATATACTGACGCGGACGAACTTGTTGCTATCAGTGAGGAACTGAGTCAGTATGCTGTTCATGTGGGCGGAACCATTATGCATGGTGTAAATCCCGATGGAAGCATTCAGTATCCGGATGAGTTCAAATCACCTACTAATCCAAACGTGAAATATTGGATGATTGCACCGTATTCAGACAGGAATCTGTCGACAGAGAGAGAGGTATTAAAGACCGATAATGCCATCAGATATGAACTATATGGTGATGGATATACGGATGACGGATACATGGAGAATAAGTTCCATCAACTTGCGCCGAGATTGTCTTCGGATGTAAGAGGAACCAATAACTACGATCCAAATCCGACTACCTTAAGAAATAATGAGATACATAAATGGTCGGTTCCATATCTGCCATCGGATGAGAAAGCACTTAGTATTCTTAGAAATAAACAGCAAAAAGTATATCTGAGTAAGGCAGATGCTGATGCTGACAACTACATACCATTTGATGAGCTCACACCTGATAACTACACGCTTCGCTGGTATTTTGTTAAGTATCAGTCCAGTGATGAGATTGGATTCCATATCGATGGAAAGCTGACCAAAAAAGAGAGCTATATTACCATAACAAAAACCTTCAAAGAGCCGACAACTATTAATGCTATAGAAGGTATCATGGATAATGCCAAGAATAGCTATGATAATAATGATAGCCTGAAAACAATAGGTCAAAAGCTTACAAATGATAATAATAAGTGCTTCTATATCAGACTTGATGACAATCAAAATAAAAATCATGTTGTTAAGCTTGCCTTGTACGACAGAACCAGGAAAGATGATACGGGCAAAGATGTGGCCAGGGTGTCTGAAGGAGAACTTGGAGCTTATTCGAATATATTCGGTTATATCAGGCGAAACGACTCCACTGATGCTGATGGCAATAAGCTGGTAAAACTCACCTGGGTAGTAGCTTTCGATGAGTATGAGAAGGATCACACCTTTACATTAACAGAGAAGAATTACAACTTCACTGATGAAGTAAAGAAGGTAAGCTATGGAATTAAGCTTCAGCACAACAAGACCGGAACAGGTAATGCTGATGATGAGAAGCTTAAGGACTGGGATCCTGAAACAGATACCATCTCGACATCGCCGCATACACCTGATGTTGAATTTAATCCGGAAACAAGCGTAGCGAACAATCTGTTCAACACTTATGCACCGGGCTCGATACTAAGCATCAAGAAGGTCGACGGAAACCAAAAGAACGATGATGGCTCTGAAAAGACAATGGCTAATGTTGAGTTCAGGGTATTTGAAGTTGACGGAGATGGTAAGGAGGACCAGCTAAAACTTTATAAGCTTGATGATGGAAAGTATACGATTTTCTTTGAGAATGATGCTACAGTGGTTAACGAGGCTAAGACAGACAAGGACGGCTTGCTTGATATCACCATGGCAGCTTCCGCTAAGGAAAATAAAGTTAAAACTTATGTCATCAAGGAGACAATTCCTGAAGGCTATGTAGGTTACCAGGATTACGTAAATCCGCCGCAGTTCAAGATCACAATTGACGATAACAGCAAGATTACTTTGAAGAAGGATGATGTCAAGGTTAAGCCTGCTTACGGAAAGATTGAACCTTGCGATAAGGACTGGAAGCGTGTTGACTATGAAAACGATAAGGTCATCACAAATTACATCAAGGTTATCAACGGTGGAACCGAAGAGGTATTCTTCAAGAAGATCGACGGAGACGGAAAGGTAATAGCCGGAGCAAAATTCAAGATTTATGATACTGCCAAGACCGGTGATAATAATACGTTAGCCGATGTACTTGCCGGCAACGGAAAAGCCTACGAGAATATTACAATCAAGGATGGAGATAAGGATGTAACAACCGATGAAGTTGTATCAATCGGTGAAGCTATACCAACTTCCACCGAGGACAAGAAGGCTAATGTAATATTCAGTGTCCCGGTAGGTACTTACTACATGGTTGAGACAGCAGCGCCTAAGGACTACGAGGCAGATTACTATCTTGATAAGGATATGCCGAAGGGTGCAGATCCCGACCTGAAGGAAGGTGAGAAGTACAAGTATCATGACAAGTATGTATACAGAATTACAGTAGGTAATGATAATGTTAAACTTCTTAAGGGATATGAGAATTCCGAGGAGACTTTCGTTATCCAGAGGATGATCGATGAAGACACTGCAGACACTACTTTGGATGTTGCAAAGTACGGAATAATCAACATCAACCTGAAGAGAGGAAAGCTTCTTCTTAAGAAAGTTGATGGTGAGCAGTATCCTCTAAGTGGTAAAGAGTTTGAGATACTTAGACCCGATAAGACCGTGATAGCGTCGAGTCTTGAGGAACTTAAGAAATATCAGTCAGGCAACGGAGCGCTCGGAACGATGCAGAAGCGCAAATCGGGAGATGGCGGTGCATTCTATATCGGTAAGCTCAGTCTCGGAACCTATTACCTGCATGAGATCAGTCCTGAAAAATGGTACAAGATTGAGGTAACAGAAGTAGATGGATATGTAAAGCCGATTATTACAGATACAACAAATCCATTTACTGAATAATAAACTAATAATATGATGTAGGTGTCAAAAGGTACTTTTGACACCTACATCATTATATTCTATAAATTAAAAGTGAGCATAAGAAGATGGTCGCCCAAAGAAGAAAAAAGCAAAAAGCGCGTACAGTTATTTTGCTGATCGAATTAATCGTAGTAGTAATACTCGGTTTCATAGTATACAAAACTTTCAAACCGATTGATTATGTGAAGTATGCGGAAACGGTAGAGATTCCGGAATGGATTGATGTTCAACTGATAGATGAGGGTAATCCCTCGAGAACCGGACTTTCACTGGATGGAATAAATGATATCGTAATCCATTATGTTGGTAATCCCGGAACGACAGCGCAGCAGAACAGGGACTTTTTCAATCACGAGGATTCCAATGTCTGCTCTCATTTTGTTGTGGGAATGGAAGGTGAGATCATTATGTGTCTTCCCTTGAATGAGAGATCGGCAGCAAGTAATGACAGAAACCATGATACCATCTCCATTGAGGTGAGTCATCCCGACGATACCGGAAAGTTCACGGACGCTTCTTATGAATCATTTTTGAAGCTTACAAGATGGCTCATGAAGGAATTCGGACTAAAGAAAAATCATGTTATCAGACATTACGATGTTACCGGTAAGGAGTGTCCCAGATACTTTGTAACTCATGAGGATGCATGGGAAAAGTTTAGGGAAGACCTATAAAATTTTCATCGGGGATTCCGTTGTTGAGAGCGTTGGCACCAAGAAGAAGGATATTTTATAATTTCTTAATTGTCTCTTTTCATATGCTTAATTGAGTGCAAATAAGGCTCAGTGATAGAATTAATTTGTAAAATTGCGACCAGTATACTTGCACAAAAAGGCTTGTGAAGGGGACATAATGGAAAAGCTAAAGAGATGGCAGACGTATGTGCTTATGCTTGTCTGCATTCTCGTCAACTTAATTGGAAGATATATAGCTACCGCGCTTCAGCTGCCCTTCTGGCTGGATGCGATTGGTACTATTATTGCAGCAATTGAGCTCGGCCCTGTAGGCGGAGCTATTTGTGGTGCAAGTCTGAATATTATTACCGCATTTGAAAATCCGATAAATCTTGCGTATGCTTTGGTATCTATTGCTATAGGAATAGCAGCAGGTATCATCTTTTCAAAATCAAGAAACTATTCCTTATTCAGAGTGCTGGCAACAGCCATGTTCTGCGGACTTTTGTCGGTGTGTATTTCGACGCCCCTAAGTCTTCATTTTTATGAGGGAAGGACGGGAAATATCTGGGGCGACGGACTGATAGACATGATATCCAGGGACGTAAATGTTCCGGTAGTATGGTCATTTCTTGGAGATGCATTTGTTAATGTTCCTGATAAGGTATTAAGTGTTCTTATTGCAACACTGTTTGTGCGCATTCATATGAGTATTACGGACAGAAGAATAAAGACTGTTTCCGGAAGTATCCTTCTTTTTGCTCTGATACCGCTTGCTTCTCTTATGTTTTCCATGCAGGTAAAAGCCTTTGATATAAAGTCGGAATATGCAGCTGTTATCTATGATACCGATGACGGACTGGCTACGATGGAGATAAATGCGATAGCACAGACACCAGATGGGTATGTCTGGGCGGGAACCTATGCCGGGCTGTTCAGATGTGACGGAAATAAATTCGAGGAAGTAGTACTTGATGAGAGAATAAGTAACGTAATGACTTTGTACGTGGATACAAAGGGATGTCTCTGGATCGGTACCAATGACAGCGGAATGGCAAAGTATAACCCTAATAACGGGGAGATTCTTTTCTATACGGTTTATGAAGGTCTGTCCTCAAATTCCGTAAGACACTTCTGTGAAGACCCTTACGGAAATATGTTTGTTGCGACTGCAACAAGACTCTGCATGGTGGGAACAGATGGAAGGATAGTGGAATATCCGGACGAAGAAATAAACGGCGTGCGCTCTATGGTATGTAACGATCATGGCATAGTGGGCGGTGTTACAAATGGCGGCGAGCTTTTCTTTACAGAGGGATCTCAGCTCATAAACAAGATGAAGCTGAAGGAAGATATGGCATCTTTTTCCGCAATCGGAACAGGAGACAATAATGAGTTTCTTGTAGGCACAACCTCTGATTTTGTTGTGTGTGTTACCGTAGTAAATAAGCAGGTAATAGAGGGCAGAAGGTATTCGGTGGATGACGCTGAATATTTTAACAAGATATATTATTCCGAGGAAAATAATGGGTACTTTTACTGCTGCGAGAAGGGCAACGGTTTTATGACCAAAGAGGGAATAAGTACGAGTATGTCCGTTGCCGATTTTTCCAGCTCTATTACGGATATAACTGTGGATTATCAGGGGAACGTGTGGTTTGTATCCAATAAGCAGGGAATACTTCGATATTCCTGGAATCCTTTCATGGACATTTTTGCCAGGGCGAACGTTGATAAGGATGTTGTAAACTGCGTCCTTGTAAAGGACGGCCTTTTGTATGTGGGAACGAACAGCGGGCTTGTTACCATAGATTTAAAGACTTATTACGCAGTTCCTATTGATCATCCAAACTACTTCAAGAATGTAAGAATACATGACCTCATGGAGGATTCACAGGGCAATATATGGGCATGCACCTATGGGAAACACGGACTTATAGAATTAAAAACTGACGGCGGAATAGAGACCTATAATGAGAGAAACAGGGGAACCTTAGGCGGTAAATTCAGATGTGTCATAGAGCTTGAGGATGGGACAATTGTTGCGGCTACCAGCACGGGACTTAATTTTATAAGAAAAGGTGTTGTAAAAAGAACCATGGGTGAAGAGGATGGGCTGACAACCCAGGTTCTTACTATGGTTGAAATTGCAAACGGAGATCTGCTGGTAGGAACAGACGGCGGGGGTATAATAATTATTTCCGAGGGAAAGATTATATATCGCTATGCCAAGGATGATGGTATGGAATCCCTTGTTATTATGAAGATCGTTCCCTGCGGAGATGGGGAATATATCTATGTTACCAGTAATGCGCTCTATTATTACAAGGATCAGAAGGTAACCAGACTTACGAATTTCCCGTACAAAAACAATTATGATGTACAGTTTACCGACGACGGAAGGGTGTGGATAACCTCCAGTGCCGGAATCTATATAGTGGAAAGAGAAGATCTGATAAATAATGTCGAGGACATGGGCTATACGCTTTTTAATAAGAGTAAGGGACTTTATTCAACTCTTACGGCCAATTCCCGCAACGCTGTTTACGATGGGAATTTGTATCTATGCTGTACTGACGGCGTACGAAGAATAGGCATCAACGGGGAGACTTTTGATGAAAAGGATTACGCAATAAGAGTTGGAAAGCTGACAGCGGATAATGAAGAGATTGAACCTGACGAAAACGGAAATTATTTAATTCCCGCTACCTCAGGCAGGGTAACCTTTGATGTTGCCGTTTTGAATTTTACTCTATCCAATCCTATTGTACACATAGTACTTGAGGGGAGCGGAGACGAAGGCATAATATGCACTCAAAGGGAGATAGATCCTCTCAGCTATATGAACCTTCCTTATGGAGACTACAAATTAAATGTAGAGGTATATGACTCTGCAGGAAAAAATGTAATACGACAGGAAAGCTTCCATGTTATGAAGGAATCCCAGATTTTTGAAAGGGCTTATTTCAAAGCATATCTTTTTACGGTATGCACCCTCTTTGTAATTTTCATCGGCTGGATGATAGGAAGAATCGGCCTCGGTATTAACAGTCTCGAGAGATGGCAGAAGGAAGCGAAGATAGACCCGATGACAGGCTTCTGGAATAAGGGATATACTCAGCTGGCACTGGAAGAAATGTGCAAGAATACTGATGGTATCCTGATGGTAATTGACCTTGATAATTTCAAGCTTGTTAATGATGTATTCGGACATGAGACAGGTGATAAGGTTCTGATTAAATTTGCGGAACTAATCAGGTCCTGCATTCGTGATGATGATTTTGTGGGCAGAATCGGCGGAGATGAATTTGTGACCTTTATAAAAGGAGCCAATGATGAGCTGGCGGTTTCAGAGAAAGAAAAATATCTGAACGAACAGATACTGAAATCCGGAGAAGATATCATGGGTAAGGAGATGGGAATCCCGCTCGGTGTTTCCATCGGAGCTGTCTGTGCCCCTGAAGAGGGAACGGATTATTCGGAGCTTTTCAGAAAAGCCGATAAAGCGCTTTATAATGTAAAGCAAAACGGAAAACACGGATATGATATGTTCAGAAGCAGCGGCATGAATGGCAACGATCAAAGCGAACTCAAAGCGAACGGCGTTGCCGGAATAAAGATGCTTCTCGAGGAGCGCGGAAGTCAGAAAGGCGCATATCTTGTAGATCTCGATAAATTGCAGATGGTCTACAGACTCTTTTCCAGAATGGCGAAGAGAACCATTGTGAATGTCTGGATCGTGCAGTTTATTGTTACAAGAGAGGACGGCGGAGAAGTCGCCGAGGAAGTAATGCAGATCCTTATTGACGTACTTACCGATAACCTCCGAAGTAATGATGTTATAGCGCCGAACGGCAAAAACCAGGTAATATTGATACTTACTGACATTAGTGAAGAAAACGGTCATACTCCTATAGACAGAATCTATGCGGCGTGGGATGCAAGAAGCGGCCATGAAGGCTATATGCTTGCCTATGAAACAGACGGGATGAGCTGAAAAATTAATAACATAGGTG
The DNA here is from genome assembly GCF_000420905.1 of Butyrivibrio sp. AD3002. Taxonomy (NCBI): domain Bacteria; kingdom Bacillati; phylum Bacillota; class Clostridia; order Lachnospirales; family Lachnospiraceae; genus Butyrivibrio; species Butyrivibrio sp. AD3002. Next base: position 117,465 of record NZ_ATVV01000007.1, read on the forward strand.
AGCTATTTGTGCTAAAATGGTTTCTGGTATATTTTCGCGCCAAATGCGTAGTTTAGTTAAGGAGTATTAGAAATGCAGTCACGTACACATACATGCGGCGAACTTAGAGCCGAGAACGTGGGAAATAAAGTTAAGCTTGTAGGCTGGCTTGAGAATTTTCGTGAAGTCGGAGCTGAGCTCGGCTTTGTAGTATTGAGAGATTTTTATGGAACAACACAGATTGTCGTCGAGACCGAGGACATGATGAAGGTTGTTAAGGCAATCAATAAGGAGTCAACTATTTCCGTTGAGGGTACAGTTAGGGAGAGAAGCTCCAAGAACCCCAAGCAGGAGACAGGTGATATCGAGGTCGTTCCCGAGAAGATAGAGGTTCTCGGACGCTGCAGATACAACGAGCTTCCTTTTGAGATAAACAGAAGCCGCGAGGCAGATGAGACAGCTCGTCTTAAATATCGTTATCTTGACCTTAGAAATCCTGAGGTTAAAAAGAATATTATTCTTAGAAGCAATGTCATTGCTGCTCTTAGAGCATCTATGATCGAGCATGACTTCATGGAGATCACAACACCTATTCTTACAGTGTCATCTCCCGAAGGTGCAAGAGACTACCTTGTTCCTGCGAGAAAGCATCCCGGAAAGTTCTATGCACTTCCCCAGGCTCCTCAGCAGTTCAAGCAGCTTCTTATGACCTCCGGAATCGATCGCTATTTCCAGATTGCACCCTGCTTCCGTGATGAGGATGCAAGAGGTGACAGATGTCCCGGTGAGTTCTATCAGCTTGATATGGAGATGGCTTTCGCATCTCAGGAAGATGTATTTGAGATCTGTGAGGATGTGCTTCCTCCGATTTTTGCAAAATATGGCACATATGACAGAGCATCAGGTGCTCCGTTTGCAAGAATTCCTTATCGCGAAGCTATGGAGAAGTATGGCTCAGATAAGCCGGACCTTCGTATCGACCTGACAGTTCAGGATGCTACAGAGGTTCTTAAGGATTGCGGATTTGGTCCGTTTGCGACCAAGGCTGAAGATGGAAGCGATACGGATGTAAGAATTAAGGCAGTTGTTATCTCTGATTTCAAGGAGAGCCGCAAGTTCATCGATAAGACCATCGCTGACGTTGAGGTTCAGGCAGGTGTTAAGCCTTACTGGTTCAGAATAGATGAGAATAACGAAGTTGTTGGCGGTATCGCCAAGTTCGTTCAGGAGAACAAGGACGCTGTTGTATCCGCACTTGGACTTAAGGCCGGTGATCTTGTGGTACTCAGCTCAGGCAAACTTCTTCAGGCACAGAAGACAGCGGGCGTAGTTGTTAAGACTTTCGGTGCTGCTGTTCCCGGACACATGGACAAGGAGCAGTATTCCTTCTGCTGGATTGTTGATTTCCCGATGTACGAGATCGGTGAGGAGTCAGGCGAGCTTGAGTTCTGCCACAATCCTTTCTCAATGCCCACAGGCGGTATGGAGACACTTCTTAAGGCTGAGCGAGGTGAGATGGATCCTCTTGATATCATGGCTGACCAGTATGACCTTGTATGTAACGGTATCGAGCTTTCATCAGGTGCTGTTCGTAACCATGATCCCGAGATCATGATCAAGGCATTTGAGCTTGTACGCCTTGGCGAAGAGGATGTTAAGGCTAAGTTCCCTGCAATGTACAATGCATTCTGCTATGGTGCACCGCCGCATGCAGGAATTGCTCCCGGTGTAGACCGTATGATCATGCTCCTTTCAGGCGAGCCTACAATCAGAGAGGTTATTCCTTTCCCGATGAACAAGAACGCCCAGGATATCATGATGGGTGCTCCCGGAGAGGTTACCGAGAAGCAGCTCGAAGAGCTTCACATCAAAACGGTTGTAGAGGAATAAAAAATGTAGGAGGTTCCGAGTTGTCGGAACCTCTTTTCAAGAGATGGAGCTTTTATGGTCTTTAGTTCTACAGTTTTTTTGTTTTGTTTTTTGCCGCTGACACTGATCGGCTGCTACATCATAAGAAGTCAGACCTATAGGAATGCATGGCTTCTTATCATGAGTCTGGTGTTCTTTGGGTGGTCGCAGCCCCGGTATTTATGGATCATTGTGGCAAGTATCATAATCAATTATCTGTCTGCTCTTTTTATGAGTCTGTTTGAACATAAAAAGAAGGCGGTTCTGTTTTTGGCAGTTGTTTGTAACTTGCTGCTTCTCTTTTACTACAAGTATCTGGATTTTTCCATTCAGACATTAAATGATGCCTTTGGGATATCAATTCCTCTTAGGGGAATCATTCTGCCTATCGGTATTTCCTTCTTTACCTTCCAGGGAATGAGTTATGTGATCGATGTTTTCAAGGGTGATGTCAGGGTTCAGAAGAACCCGCTCAAGGTTGCCCTTTATATTGTTCTGTTCCCGCAGCTTGTTGCCGGACCGATTGTCAGATACATCGATATAGAAAATGAGATTGATAACAGGAATCCCGGAATGGCGGATTTTTCTGCAGGTATTACGAGGTTTATAATCGGCCTTTCTAAGAAAGCCATAATCGCAAATACGATGGCTGAGGTGGTTGATACCATCTGGGAAGCCGGAATATCCAATAACACAGTGGCTATTGCCTGGCTTGGAAGTATCGCGTATTCGCTGCAGATTTTTTATGATTTCTCGGGCTACAGTGACATGGCAATCGGTATAGGAAGGATGCTGGGATTCCATTTTTGCGAGAACTTCAACAGACCATACATATCCAAGAACATTACCGAGTTCTGGAGAAGATGGCATATATCGCTGTCCTCCTGGTTCAGGGACTACGTTTATATTCCCCTTGGCGGAAACAGGAAGCACCTATACAGGAACCTCATCATCGTATTCATGCTGACAGGTCTTTGGCATGGTGCATCCTGGCACTTTGTAATCTGGGGCGCCTGGAACGGGTTCTTTATTGTTGTGGAGAGACTCCTTAGAGGCCGCGGCAAGAGCGCTTCTGCGGATGAAAAGAATGCAATAGGTAAAAATATTTTAAGACACATATATGCGCTTTTTGTTATCAATACCGGGTGGGTGCTCTTCAGAGCGGATAACTTTGCTCTGGCCATGAAGTATCTGGGCACGATGTTCGGAATCGGATTATCCGGAATGCCCGGATTTAAGATCTCCTGGTATGTAAATAACTGGGTTCTGGTTGTGATGGCTATTGCAATATTTGATATAGTTGGCGGATTTACGCGCCTGAAACAATTTTGTGATGCCAGAATGTCAGGCACAGCATATAGCGTTGTAAAGCTGGCAGCGGTGTACGGAATGTTCCTTCTTGCAATTATGAGGGTTATGTCCGGAACCTATAATCCGTTCATTTATTTCCAATTCTAGCTTAAGGGTGATTATGAAAAATAAGTTTTTAGAGAAAATATACATAATCGGATTTGCCGTGATGCTTCTTCTTCCTCTGATTTTTATTAACAGGGATGAGGATGCCATTTCTGAGCAGGAGAACAGGACGCTTGCAGGTTTTCCGCAACTTAGAAAGGATGGCGGTTTTAATAAGGAGCTTCCCACAGATATAGAGAATTACCTGAACGATAGACTAGGTTTCAGAGATCAGATAATCTCTATGAATGCTCTGATGCAGTACCACGTATTCGGGAGAATGGAAAACGGCAAGAGATACAGACTGGGACCGGATGGTGAGTTCAACATAATTGAAAATGATATGGTGGAAACCTATCAGCATTTCAATCTGTTCACCGACAAGGAAAAGGATCGTATCGCCTCCGATTTCCAAACTATATCGGATTATTTAAAGGGCAGGGACTGCGAGTTTTATTATATGCAGTGCTGGGATAAGCAGACCATCTATCCCGAGTACTTCCCAACAAGTGTTAATCAGTACGGAGATTATTCAAGGACTGACCAGTTCCTGGAAACCCTTGAGACAAGGACGGATGTACCGGTGATTCCTCTAAAGGATGATTTTGTAGCTGAAAAGAGTAACTACGAGGTTTACAGCAAATACGGGGATCCCGTGCATTGGACTCAGAGAGGTGCCTTTATCGGATATACCAAGGTCATGGAAAAGCTAAACGAAAACCGGGAGGATAAGTTCAGTGTCCTTGCGGAATCGGATTTTGATATAGACATGACCGATCAGGGAATGAGCTTCTACGGCGGAGTCAGAAGGGAAAATATTTCCGAGAACTTTAATAGGAAGGTCACTAATGCAGTCATGGATGAGAATTATGACGAGGAACATTCGGAGTTTGAGGGCATTAAGACCTATCACTTTATAAATAATAAAGCAGGAAATGACTGCAAGGTGATGATAGTCGGAAACAGCTTTATTGTTAATTATTTGAAAGAGGATTTCGCCGAGAGCTTCGGAGAGACCCTTGTGGTCTGGAATGATGTCGGAAAGAAGTTTGATTCCTGGGTGGAATGCTACGATCCCGACATAGTAATTTATGAGATGGTAGAACGATATGCTGCCTACGATAAAGTTCATAAAGCAGCAAAAAAGATTTCCAAGAAATAAAAATATTGTACTGATTTTATAATCAGCTTAAAAAGCCGAGAATAGCTTATAAAAGCATTCTTGGCTTTTTGTAAAATGTTTGTAAAATCGATTACTAACAATTGTTTTTTCTGAAAAATAACTGTATTATTGAAATATATGTTGCGGTATTTCGGACTTTTTTAGAATTATCACGAATTCTCGGAAAAAGGCTTAAATGATAAAGAAAACGACAGATTTTTCAAAACTTATGACGCAGTTTGCGATGGTGGGGCAGCTTGGGTTATCACTTGTAACACCGCTCCTCATCTGTATTTTTGTGTGCTATCTGCTGACTACGAAGCTCGGAGTCGGCGGCTGGGTCTACATTATCGGTTTCTTTTTCGGACTTGGCGGATCAGCCATGACAGCCTACAAGGTGTATCTGGAAGTCGATAAGAAGAACGAAAAGAAAAAACGCCCGGACAACGAAGTGAGTTTTAACAAGCATATTTAAAGGGCGAGGGGGACGGAGAAAGTTTTATGGTAATTCAGGACGCAGTCAAAAAGGAGACCACTTTTATTGCTGTGGGGACAGCGGTGGCCAGCCTTATCGTTATAATATTGTTTTTTATTTTGCATCAAGTGGTACCCAGTGATGCGCCTTTTGGCTATACGGTACCTTTTGATTATAAGGTCTTCTTAGGTGCGATAGGTGGAACTATCGTTGCAGTGGGTAACTTCTTCTGGATGGGACTCACAGTGCAGAAGATCACGGGGATGAGTGAGGAGGAGACAGACAGAGCCAGAAGCACCATGGCAGTGAGCCTTCGGTATCGCACGATGATGCAGCTCTTATGGGTGATTCTGTCTATCTTCGTACCGGCGATCAATCTTGTGACCGGTGTGATACCTCTTTTTATTCCCAGTATTTTAATAAAAATTCGCGGGATTCTAACTGCGAGGAAAGGAAGGTGAAAATAAAGTATGAACTTTGAAGTAGCCGGCAGTAAGATATATTACTCCATCCACACCGGCATACCGATTCTGGGCGATTTCAATATTACCGAGACTCTGGTTGTCAGCTGGATAGTAATGGCAATCATAACGCTGCTGTGTATCTTCCTGACGAGAAACCTTCAGGTCGAGAATATTTCAAAGCGCCAGGCGGTTGCAGAGATGATCGTTGAAGCGGCACACAATCTGGTTCGAAGTAATACCGGTGGCACGAAGTTTGACTGGCTGATTCCGCTGGTATCCGCGATATTCGCCACGAGTATAGTGTCGAACCTTATATGCCTTGTGGGACTTCGAAGTCCGACAGCCGATCTTTCGACAGAAGCGGCATGGGCAATTGTCGTATTTGTTATCATCACTGCATGCAAGATTAAAGCAGGAGGTTTTCTTGGGTATCTGAAAGGATTTACAACTCCCATCGCTGTTATGACACCGTTCAATATTCTATCCGAGTTGGCAACACCTGTCAGTATGGCTTGCCGTCACTTCGGTAACATACTCTCCGGTATTGTTATTGACGGACTGATCTATGCAGCACTTGCCATTGCGTCTTCCGCATTATTCGGACTCATACCGGGCGCTGTGGGTGATGTACTTTCCCAAATTCCGATCCTGAGCGTCGGTCTCCCGGCAATCCTGGGCGTATATTTTGACTGGTTTACAGGATGTATGCAGGCGTTTATTTTCTCAATGCTGACGATTATGTATATCGCAAACGCAGCAGAGGGTTAATTCATCTATATGCCTTCTCCTGGGGGAGAAGGTGGCACGAAGTGCCGGATGAGGGGAAAATTAAATAAGAAAAATCATAATAAAAATCTTAGGAGGATTTCAACATGAGTGATTTTCAGATTTTAGCAAAAGGTATTGCACTTGCAGGATGCGGTATCGGTGCAGGATGTGCACTGATCGCCGGTATCGGACCCGGTATTGGTGAAGGAAATGCCGTTTCAAAGGCTCTTGAGGCAATCGGACGCCAGCCCGAGTGTAAGGGTGACGTAACAAGTACCATGCTTCTTGGTTGTGCGATCGCAGAGACAACCGGTATCTATGGTTTCGTTACAGGTCTACTGCTTATCTTCGTTGCACCCGGCACATTCATGGGCTACCTGAACTAATCATTTCAGAGTAGTTTAAGCCCCGCAGTAGAAATTATGGAGGTAAACGAATGGGCACACAGGACTTAGTAACACTCGTTCCGTGGACGTTCATAGCTCAGATCTGCAACCTCTTCATTCAGATGTGGCTCATCAAGAAATTCCTTTTCAAGCCTATCAACGAGGTAATTGAAAAGAGAAGACAGCTCACCGAGAACGAAATAAAGGGAGCTCGTGAAGCCAAGGAAAAAGCTGAATCCATGAAGAAGGAATATGAGACAAGCTTATCTTCCGCACAGGCCGAGGCAGCAGACATTGTTGCAAAGGCACAGAAGGAAGCTCAGGGCAAGGCTGACAACATCGTTAAAGAAGCTGAGCAGCAGGCCAAGGGTCTCATGGAGAGAGCAGAGGCTGATATCGAACAGTCAAAGAAGAAAGCCATTAACGAGGCTAAGGACACCATCGGCGGACTTGCAATGGATATTGCAGGAAAAGTCGTTGAGAAGGAAATCAACGAGAACGATCATAAGAAACTTATTGACGAATTCATTAACAATGTAGGGGAGGCGTCATGACCAAGGCTGGAGATTTATACGGACAGAGTCTGTATGATCTGGCGCTTTCGGAAAACCTTACGGATGATATCTTAAGTCAGATGGAATCGGTCAAGGAGATTTTCAAGGAGAATCCCGATTATATTACTCTTTTATCAGAACCCTCGGTTCCGAGAAAAGAGAGACTGAAACTGGTAGATGAAGCATTTGACGGACAGCTCCAGCCGTATCTGCTTAACTTTATCAAGATCCTTATTGAAAGAGGGTTATTGAGACAGTTTTCAGCATGTACGAGAAGATTTAAAGAGAGCTACAACAAGGATCACGGCATTGCCGAGGCAACCGTGACCAGTGCGATCAAGCTTAACGAATCACAGCTTAGCGCACTTAAATCAAAGCTTGAATCTGTCAGCGGAAAGAAGATTCTGCTAACTGAAAAAACCGATGAAGCTGTTCTCGGAGGAATCCGGGTGGAGATCGAAGGCAAGCTCTATGACGGAACAGTACAGGGCAGACTTGATGAACTCCGCAAAAAGGTTGACGAGACAGTCATGTAAGGAATAAAACCCACGGAGGCTTTTAGAATGGAATTAAAACCAGAAAAAATATCCGAGGTGATTCGAAGCCAGATCAAGAACTATCAAAATGCGATCATTCAGAATGAGACCGGAACAGTTCTTACCGTCGGCGACGGTATTTCAAGAGTTTCAGGACTTTTGAACTGTATGTCGGGAGAGCTTCTCGAGTTCGAGAACGGCACATTCGGAATGGCTCAGAACCTCGAAGAGACAGTAGTATCCGCGGTTCTGTTCGGAGAAGATGTTGGTATCAGCGAAGGACAGACCGTTAAGCGTACCGGACGCGTTGTTTCCGTTCCGGTAGGCGATGCAATGATAGGCCGTGTTGTTAACGCAATCGGTCAGCCGATTGATGGCGCAGGCCCTATCGAATCAAATGATTACAGACCTGTTGAGATCAAGGCACCGGGCATCATCGAGAGACAGCCTGTTAAAGAGCCTTTGCAGACCGGTATCAAGGCTATCGACTCCATGATTCCGATCGGACGTGGACAGCGTGAGCTTATTATCGGTGACCGTCAGACAGGTAAGACCACAATTGCGATCGATACTATCATCAACCAGAAGGGTAAAGATGTTATCTGTATCTATGTTGCAATCGGTCAGAAGAGATCAACAGTCACTTCACTTGTTGCTGAATTGCAGAATGCAGGCGCTATGGAGTATTCCATCGTCGTTGCAGCTACGGCTTCAGAGCCCAGCCCTCTGCAGTACATCGCACCTTACACAGGCTGCACAATGGGTGAGTACTTTATGAACAAGGGTAAGCACGTGCTGGTTATCTATGATGACCTTTCAAAGCATGCGGTTGCTTATCGTGCTCTTTCACTTTTGATCAGAAGACCTCCGGGACGTGAGGCATATCCCGGTGACGTATTCTATCTGCATTCAAGACTTCTTGAGAGAGCAGCTAAACTTTCCGATGAAAACGGCGGCGGTTCACTTACCGCACTTCCTATCATCGAGACCCAGGCCGGCGACGTATCGGCATACATTCCTACAAACGTTATCTCCATCACAGATGGTCAGATATTCCTGGAGACCGAGCTTTTCCACTCAGGTATCATGCCTGCGGTTAACCCCGGTATCTCCGTATCCCGTGTAGGTGGTAATGCTCAGATCAAGGCTATGAAGAAGGTTGCCGGAACCCTGAAGCTGATCTACTCACAGTACAGAGAGCTGCAGAGCTTTGCTCAGTTCGGTTCTGACCTTGACGAAGACACAAAGTCACGTCTTGCACAGGGTGAAAGAATCGTGGAAGTTCTTAAACAGGACAAGAGCTCACCTGTAGCCGTTGAAAAGCAGGTTGCCATTCTGTATGCGGTTATCAATAACGTGCTTACAGAGGTTGCTGTTACTGATATTGCCGAGTACGAGGCAGGACTTTTCGATTACCTCGACAGTAATCCTGACGGAAGCGAAGTCATGAAGACTATCCGCGAGACAGGAAAACTCGAGGCTGAGACCGAAGAGAAGATGAAGAATGTACTCAAGGCTTATACAGAGAGCTTCTTAAGTAAGAAAGGCTGAGATAGCTGAAGTTGTCCATTGATAACACTTTTTGGAGGAAATACACATGGCTGCTAATATGAAAGCTGTGAAACTCCGGATAAAAAGCGTACAGAGCACCATGCAGATTACAAAAGCGATGCAGCTGGTTGCAGCAAGTAAGCTGCGAAAAGCGAAGGAGAAAGCAGATAACTCCAAACCCTATTTGGGGACACTGCTTGCAACACTTCAGGACATCGCAAACGGAAACCACGATTTTCAGTCTCCCTACACAAAGGTGGGAACGAGTGATAAGTGGCTCTACGTTGTAATCGCCGGTGACAGAGGACTTGCGGGAGGATACAACTCCAACCTGTTTAAGTTCATGGAGAGCGAGACAAAGGGACGTGACATCGAAGTACTCCCGATAGGTAAGAAATCGGTTGAGTACTTCAAACACAGAAATGTTCCGATTTTCACCGAGGAATTTGCGGAGGTTGCCAAGGTAACCATTTCAGAGTGCTTCTCTGTAGCGAAGATCCTTTGTGAGGCCTATAAAGAAGGAAAATTCGGACATATTTTCCTGTGCTACACCGATTTTATATCAATGATGTCACAGGTTCCCAAGGCAAGCCCCATCCTGCCGCTGTCTGATTTGAAGGCGGAAGAGGGAAAAGCCAAAAAGTCGAAATCGCTGATTCTGTACGAGCCGGACAGTGAGACTGTATTCAATACAGTTGTTCCGGAGTATTTGGCGGGAGTGCTTTATTCGAGTATCAACATCTCCGTTGCGAGTGAGCTTGCAGCGAGAAGAACTGCGATGGAAGCAGCTACCGACAACGCAGAAGAAATGATAGAAACATTGAGTTTGTACTATAACAGAGCACGACAGGCAAGCATCACTCAGGAAATTACTGAGATTGTTGCCGGTGCAGAAGAACCATAAAGGAGAAAACTCACAATGAGTGAAAAACATGTTGGAAAGGTTATACAGGTAACAGGACCTGTCCTTGACATTCGTTTTGGCGAGGGTGAGCTGCCGGATCTGCATAGTGCCATTGAGATTCAGAATGGTGATGCGACTCTTGTTGCAGAGGTTGCACAGCAGATTGGTGATGACGTAGTTCGTTGTATTGCCATGAGTTCCACGGATGGACTTGTTCGTGGAATCGATGCGGTTGATACAGCTGCTCCTATCTCAGTTCCGGTAGGTGACGAGTGCCTCGGACGAATTTTCAATCTTCTCGGTGAGCCGGTTGATAATCAGCCTGCTCCCACAACGCAGGAGAGATGGCCTATTCACAGACCTGCTCCGTCGTTCGAAGATCAGGTTCCTGCAACTGAGATTTTTGAGACAGGTATTAAAGTCGTTGACCTTATCTGCCCTTATGCTAAGGGTGGTAAGATCGGTTTGTTCGGTGGTGCGGGAGTTGGTAAAACTGTCCTCATCATGGAGCTTATCAATAACGTAGCAAAGGCACATGGTGGTATTTCAGTATTTACCGGTGTCGGCGAGCGTACCCGTGAGGGTAACGACCTTTACGGAGAAATGAAGGAAAGTGGAGTTATTAACAAGACTGCACTGGTTTACGGACAGATGAATGAGCCTCCGGGAGCTCGTATGAGAGTTGCCCTTTCCGGACTTACAATGGCTGAGTATTATCGTGATGTTAAGAATCAGGACGTGCTTCTTTTCATCGATAATATCTTCCGTTTCACACAGGCCGGTTCAGAGGTTTCAGCGCTGCTTGGTCGTATGCCTTCAGCCGTTGGTTATCAGCCTACACTGGCAACAGAAATGGGTGCTTTGCAGGAGCGAATCACTTCCACAAAGAAGGGTTCAATCACATCGGTTCAGGCCGTATACGTGCCTGCCGATGACTTGACTGACCCTGCACCTGCAACAACATTCACGCACCTGGATGCTACCACCGTATTGTCCCGTGATATTGCATCGAAGGGTATTTATCCGGCAGTAGATCCTCTGGATTCCACAAGCCGTATCCTTTCTCCCGACGTAGTTGGTAAAGAGCACTACGAGGTAGCAAAGGGTGTTCAGCAGGTTCTCCAGAGATACCGCGAACTTCAGGATATTATCGCGATCATGGGTATGGATGAGTTGTCTGATGAGGATAAGCAGACAGTATTCAGAGCACGTAAGGTTCAGAACTTCCTGTCACAGAGCTTCTCAGTTGCTGAGCAGTTCACAGGACTTCCGGGCAAATACGTTCCGCTCAAGGAGACCATCCGCGGATTTAAGATGATTCTTAACGGTGAGTGTGATGATCTTCCGGAGTCAGCTTTCCTGCTTGTCGGAACAATTGATGAAGTGTTCGAAAAAGCTAAGAAGAACGGATGAGGTTAATTTATGGCTACTTATCATTTACAGGTCGTATCCCTGGATGGATTGGAATATGAGGGCGAAGTTGAGAAGATCATGCTACGCACGGTAGACGGTGATGTTGAGATTTTAGCAAGACATACCAATTACTGCACAGGCATAGGTATGGGTACAGCTCACGTAACCCTTGGTAATGGACAGGAGCGCAGAGCAGCCTGCATCGGCGGAATGCTTTCCGTTATGGATGGAGAAGTTCGTGTGCTGCCAACCACCTGGGAGTGGAGCGACGAGATAGATGTGGAACGCGCGCGTTCAGCTAAAGCCAGGGCAGAGGAGGCGCTGAAGGATGCGCAGCTCACCAAGGAAGCAAGAGTACGCGCTGAAGCCAAGCTTTACCGTGCACTCGTGCGAATTGGTTCCGCACAGTAATTTGTTTGTGGAATTGTTTCCTATTTCATGACAGAACTGGTTGTTCATGTGGAGACAATTCGGCAGAGATAAGAAACATTATAAGAGGCGCTGTGGCTTGCCGAGGGGGCTTGCTGCGGCGCTTTTTCTGTGTTTATGTATATGCTAAACTTATGAGCATGGGCATTGTGCTGTTATATTTTCGGTGATTCATCGATCCTTCTCCTGTTTGAGACTTCGCAAATCCAGAGTAAAAATAAGTTTGTTACTCTTATTGGGTGTAAAATCATGTTTTTGCTTAGGGAAAATTCGCAAATAGACCAAAAACATCAGAATGTTACTCCCAATAGTAGCTATTAAGAGTAACAAATGCTCTTAATTATTTAGATTGCGAAAAACTGCGCCTTTATAAGCCTGAAAATCACTGAAAAAGAGTAACAAAAATAATAGTACAAGCTTTTTGTGAAAATCAAAGGTTATATTCTGTTTTCAAAAGGTCCAAAGTGATATTGGATTAGTGTGTGTACATAGCTTATATCAAGAGGGCAATCCTTGGTTTCAAAGGTTAAGATAAGATTATCACCTGGCACATATCCAGCGTTTATGTAATTCCTGATCTTAGAAGTCATGCTATTCTGGTAGGTTATTTGATCTGCAAGTCCAAAATGCTCCCATATATAAGTCTTTCCATTACCAGGATGCCTGATAGAAAAGTCAGGATACACAATAATATTGTCTATTATCTGCTTTGCCTCATATTGGTAAGAAAGATGGTTTTCAAATAAAGCATAAGCTATAATGGCTTCTGACTTTGAGCGGACAAATTGCCCCTTGGGGGCTTTTATAATAAGTGCTTCGGGGTGATTGGGATTTGATTCATAGCCATCATCATCCAGCCAGGCAAATTGGGGTGAAAGAAATTGTAAATATGGTGAATTCTTAGAAAGGATATCATTATATCTGCATTTCTTACGCACCTTAAGATATGCTTTGATTGCAGCTAGTTCGTTTTTTGCATCGCGGATGTTGTCGAGTAATAGTGTTTTTCTTGCAAGTTTTCGAACTAAATCATAGTTTTCTTTTGGGATATAAGAACGTGTGCTTTTTCCTTCCTTGGTTTTAGTGTGGTGATAGCATCGTGCTCCGTTGTTGTATATGGCAAGCGTCCCGTCGGGAAGTTTACATGCTTCAAATTCATACTTACTAAGCAGCTTTTCGAGCTGCTCTTTTCTTGTATAAAAATAATCAGTCATTGTGATCCTTTCTGTAAAACTAGCTGCCTTGCAGGAAATTTCTCTTTAGACTTAAGTAGATAGTATTCTAGTAAGTTTTTACATGAAAATGCTACAACAACAGCAAATAAGTATAAAAATGGACCCCATCATAAGAAAAAATCTTTCAAACAAATCATCAAAACCAAAATGGAATACTTGGATGAATATCCTTGAAACGTTCAATACGATATCATATAAATTTAGAAATGTAAATAATGGATTTGAGTTTTTATATACGATAAAATTAAGTGCAACTAAAAATTGCATAACAGAATTATGAAAGGCGACAAAACAGGACTACAGACATTTTTTTTTATGAAAAAGATAATATCAGCAAGACAGGGATTCTATCGCGAACTTTTCAGACTTGTAATCCCGATTGTAATGCAAAACTTAATAGCGTCAGCGGTGAGCATGGCAGATGTAGTTATGCTTGGAAGAGTTGACCAGACTTCTATATCTGCATCAAGCCTTGCGGGGCAGGTGATGTTCTTATTAAATGTCCTGTTTTTTGGACTCAATTCTGCGCTGACAATTTTGGCGGCTCAGTACTGGGGCAAAAGAGATATGAAGGTCATCTCCAAGATACTCGGAATAGGCCTTATTATCTCGCTTGTCGTGACTGTGAATGTGGCAATTCTTGCATTTTTCTTCCCGTATCATGTTATCAGGGTGTGGACAAATGTGCCTGAGCTGATAGATGCCGGAGCAATTTATCTTAGATATGCCGCACCTTCCTACATATTCCTTGGAATCGCGCAGCCGTTTCTTACTATTTTGAAAAGCTGTGAGAGGGTACTTTTTTCCACAATCCTCTCAGCATCGACGCTGATTATAAACGTTATTCTTAATGCGCTTTTGATTTTCGGAATAGGTCCTTTTCCGCAGATGGGCATAGCGGGAGCAGCGCTTGCAACTTCGATATCCTGGGGAATCGGACTGACTGTCTGTATCATTGATTTCTTCAGGCAAAAAGAGCTTCCGAAGAATGTGCTTAACATGTTCAGAATACCCAGGGCCCTTATCGTGGATTTCGGAAAGTATTCACTTCCTGCATTTATAAATGATGCGATGTGGGGACTTGCTTTTAACATGAACTCCATCATCATGGGACATCTCGGGTCCGACATAGTGGCAGCAAACTCAGTTGTCTCAGTGGCAAGGGATCTGGTTACTGTCGTGGGATTTGGAATATCCGGTGCGGCATCAATTATGCTTGGAAAAGAGATTGGCGAAAATCGACTCAAGGACGCGGAAAAAGATGCCTCTTCAATTTTGAGAGTTACCATATTATCGGGAATTGTCTCCGGAGCCGTGCTTTTTGCAATAAGTCCGTTCGTGCCGGGACTTGTGAAGATATCCGCTACTGCAGCGCATTATCTGAGAATAATGCTGTACATAAACGTGGTCTATCAGATGGGACAGATTATAAATACCGTGCTCATAGCGTCGCTCTTCAGGTGCGGCGGCGATTCCAAGTACGGAATGGTACTGGACATCACCTGTATGTGGGCGTTTGCGGTACCGCTGGGACTGATCAGCGCATTTGTGTTGAAGCTTCCGCCGCTTACGGTTTATATTCTTATGTGTACGGATGAATTTGCCAAGATGCCGTTTGCAATCCATCATTATATGAGCAAGGGATGGATTAAGAATATTACGAGGGAAATCAAATAACGAAGGAGATTTTTGGGGATGAAAAGGTTTGATGAGATTCAGTATGAGAGACCGGATTTTGATTTGTTGGAGGCTGAAATCGGTCAGGCAGTCACAGCAGCAAAAAACGGGGAGAGCTTCGAAGAATTCGACGAGGTGTACAAAGAATATCAGAAGGTAGTTGCTCATAGTGCCACCATGGCTCTAATTCTTAACATCAGAAGTTATCTTGACGGGACTGATGAGGAGAATAATGCAGAGAAGGCATATGTTTTCGGAAAAATGGCTGTAGCAGGTGAACAGAGAATTTACGAAGCTGTCGAAAACAGTGCATATCGCGAGGCTTTTGAAGAAAAATACGGAGCCTTTCTGATAAAGAAACAGTTAAATGAAAAAAAGTTGTATGAAGCGGGCGAGGAATTCCTGATCAGAGAAAACGAGCTTGTGACTGAGCTCCACAAATGTCTGTCTGAACTTAAGTATGAATATAACGGGGAGATGGTTTCCGCATCTCAAATAGGATTCAAGAAAAAATCCCCCGACACAGAGGTTAGACATAATGCCCGCTATTCCGTGGAAAAAGCTTTTGCCGAGAATGGTGAGAGATTCGGTGAGCTCATAGGAGAGTTAGTTGAAGTAAGGGATAAGCTTGCAAAGGCTAATGGATTTAAGAATTATCTTGATTATGAGAATATTTCGAGAGGAAGATTTTCTTATGGAGAGGATGAGCTCCAAGAGTTTTGCGACAATGTAAAGAAATATATCCTCCCTGTTTTGGAAAAGAGTAATAAGAAATTACAAAAAGAGCTGGGACTTTCAGAGTTTACGTCCTATGACAGTGACATATTCTTTGCTGACGGAAATGCAAAGCCGCTTGGGGATGAGAAGTTCATAAGAGAAAAGGTGCAGGAAATGTATGATGATATGGATCCTGTACTTGGCGATACTTTCAGAAAAATGAATGAGAACGGCTATGTTGATATTAAGTCAACGGATACCAGGATAACAGGGCTGGCGTTCACTGTAGGGATACCCGAAATGAGAGTTCCTTTTATTTATGGAAACTTTCTTGATGATGCCGAAAGTGTTAATGATCTGATACATGAAAGCGGTCATGCTATGCAGACCATGCTGTCAATGGATTCGCTGGAGCCCCAGGAGCTTCAGGATCCTGTGCAGGATTTGGTGGAGATACCATCCAAGTCCATGGAATTTATATCTCATTATTACGCAGAGAAGTTTTTCGGTGAGGATGCAGATAAGTACAGAAAAGGTCATCTGACGTCAGTTCTTGATGAAATTGCAGGGTATTGTTTATTTCATGAATTTGAAACTTTTTTGTACGGCTGTCCTGGGGCAAGTAAGCAGGAGCGCATAGATAAATTCAATGAGCTCACAAGACAATATAAACCCGGCGTAGTTCAAATGCATCCGGAACTTCTTGATAAAGGAGCAGGACTATATAGAAATGTAGAGGCTATAGGCCTTCCAAGATACCTGATCTCATATTCCATAAGCGATTTATCTGCAATCTATATTGCGAACGAGTTTATGAAGGATAAGAGAAGAGGAACAGATATATTTATGAAGCTTGGCCGGATCGGAGGGAGCATGGATTACTTTAATGCTATATCCGCCCTTGGTCTTAAACCTGCATTTTCAGAGGAAGTTATAAAAGAGGCTGCAGAGTATCTGCAGAAAGAGTTGGGGCTTCTATAGGAAAATAGTGTCAAAAACCTTCCCCGTAATTTTGTATAAATCTGATAATTGAACAACACCATCTTTTCACCTATAATGTGTGTACGTTAACGGAAATCGTAATTCGTTAGATGATTTGAGAAAAACAAAGCACAATAACAATAAAGAAAGGTAGGAGAGAAATGGTAATCAAAAGTGTAACAGACAAAGAGTTCAAAGAGTACGGCAGAGTTGTTGAGGGATACAGCGTAGCTGATATTCTTAAGACACTTGAGAATGACACACCTTGTCCGGAGGGTGTTGTTTATGTGGCTGAGGAGCCTAAGCTCATGGCTACAGCAGATACCAAGGATCTTGGCACAAGCCTTTTCGGCGGCATGCCCTTCCAGTTTGGTTACTGCAACGGACACAACACAAAGATGAACTGCATGGAGTACCACAGAGACAGCGAGTTCAACCTTGGAACAGAGGATTTCATCCTTCTTCTTGCTAAGCTCAGCGACATCGAGGACGGCAAGCTTGATTCTTCAAAGGTTGTAGCATTCAAGTGCCCTAAGGGTGTGCTTGTTGAGGTTTATGCTTCAACTCTTCACTATGCACCCTGCCACGCAGATGCTTCCAAGGGCTTCAAGGTTCTCATCGCACTTCCCAAGGGAACAAACGTAGGAACTACCGAGACAGCAGGCAAGAACCTTGATGACAGAACACTTTTCGCTACAAACAAGTGGCTTCTTGCACACAAGGATGCTTCTGAGATCGCTGACGGTGCATACGAAGGCATAACAGGAGAGAACATCGATATCGCAGGACTCATCTGAGGGGAAAATGGCAACGATAACTGAAATAGCGAAGCAGGCCGGTGTCTCAATCGGTACTGTCGACCGCGTGCTTCACAACAGAGGCTACGTCAAGCAGGAGACCAGAGAACGCGTTGAGAAAGCGTGCGAGGAACTCCACTACGAACCCAACCGTGTGGCACAGGGACTTGCAGTCAGGAAAAAGAAGCTAAAGTTTCTTTTTATGATTCCCAAGACACAGTACAGCCCGTTTTTTATTCCGGTGAGGGAGAGTGCCGAGAAAAAGGCAAAATCCCTGGAAGCCTATGCTGCAACAACGGATATAGTCGAGTATCCCGACAGCGCGAAGGAAGAGGCGAGCCTGTTAAAATCGCTTAAGAAAACAATCGGAGAGTATGATGGTGTTTGCATCACAGGCACCACTTCTCCCGTAAATGATCTGATAATTGAAGAACAGAAAAAGCGTGACATACCACTGGTTTTCTACAACAGCAGACTTGACGGCGTAGAGCATCTGGCCTATGTGGGCTGTGACTATATCGCTTCCGGAAGGCTTGCGGCAGGACTTTCTGCAATGGCCGGAGGAGAGGATGCAAAGGTATGCTTCTTTACGGAGTACGACAGCATCAAGGAGAGTGCAACTGAGCGTATCAGAGGCTTCTCAAATGAGATGAACTCGCGCTATCCCGATATGGAGCTTCTCGGAAAGTGGAGCATATCCCTTGACCGAGAGGAGAACAAGCGGGCAGTCAGAGAGATGCTTATTAAGTATCCCGAGACCAACGTGGTTTATGTCATCAACCCGAGGGATTACGATATCTGCAGGCTTATCGCAGCAGAGGATCCGCAGAGAAAAATAAGGATTATCACGAATGACCTTGTAGCGGTGCAGTATGAGATGTTCCACAAGGGAATGATAACCGCAACGATCTGTCAGGAGCCCGAGAAGCAGGGTAAACTCTCGCTGGAGATTCTGTTTAATTATCTGGCGTATGGCACAGTGCCTAAGAAGGTGAATTATACGGAGCTGAGTATACATATTGAACAGAATTTGTAGACCCTCATCCGGCGCTACGCGCCACCTTCACCCAGAGGGGGGAGGCAGGAGGAATAGTTAACAGATTTTTGCTTTTATTTCTGTGAAATATGCCCCGTTGACAAAAAAGGCACCAAAACTTATGATTTAGGAGTGTGTGAACGTACACACATTTTAACAAAAACAATTATTTTAAGGGTAGGAGGATTTAAGGATGAATAACATTCCCCAGGCTAAAATTGGTATAGTTGCAGTAAGCCGTGACTGTTTCCCGGCATCACTTGCAATCAATCGTAGAAAGGCTCTTGTAGAGAGCTACACAAAGCTTTACAACAAAGACGACATTTATGAGTGCCCTGTTTGCATCATCGAGAGCGAGACTCAGACACTTGAGGCTCTTGAGGATGTTAAGAAGGCAGGCTGTAACGCACTTTGCGTATATCTTGGTAACTTCGGTCCCGAGATTTCCGAGACACTTCTTGCTGAGAAATTCGGTGGTCCTGTAATGTTCTGCGCAGCAGCAGAGGAGTCACAGAATGACCTTATCGACGGCAGAGGAGATGCTTACTGCGGAATGCTTAACGCAAGCTACAACCTTCACCTTCGTAATGTAAAGGCATATATTCCTGAATATCCTGTTGGAACAGCAGATGAGTGCGCTAAGATGATCAACGAGTTCGTTCCGATCGCAAGAGCACTTTACGGACTTTCAGAGCTCAAGGTTATCAGCTTTGGCCCTCGTCCGATGAACTTCCTTGCTTGTAACGCACCTATTCAGCAGATCTACAACATGGGTGCAGAGATCGAAGAGAACTCAGAGCTTGATCTTTTCGAGAGCTTCAACAAGCACGCTGATGACAAGAGAATTCCTGAAGTTGTTGCAGACATGGAGAAGGATCTTGGCGCAGGCAACAAGAAGCCTGAAATCCTTGCTAAGCTTGCTCAGTATGAGCTTACACTTCTTGACTGGATCGAGGAGCACAGAGGCGGCAAGAAGTTTGTATGTATCGCCGGTAAGTGCTGGCCTGCATTCCAGACTCAGTTCGGATTCGTTCCCTGCTATGTAAACTCAAGACTTACAGGACGCGGAATTCCGGTATCCTGCGAAGTAGATATCTACGGCGCAATCTCAGAGTTCATCGGAACATGCATCTCTGACGACGCTGTTACACTTCTTGATATCAACAACTCTGTACCTGCTGATATGTACGAAGAGTCCATCAAGGGCAAGTTCGACTACAAGCACACAGATACATTCATGGGCTTCCACTGTGGAAATACTTGCACAAGCAAGCTTGCTAGCTGCGAGATGAAGTTCCAGAGAATCATGGCTAGAAACCTTCCTGAGGAAGTTACACAGGGAACACTTGAAGGTGATATTGCTCCCGGCAACATCACATTCTACAGACTTCAGAGCACATCTGATAACCATCTTAAGGCATACGTTGCACAGGGTGAGGTTCTCAATGTTCCTACAAGATCCTTCGGTGGTATCGGTGTATTCGCTATTCCGGAGATGGGAAGATTCTACAGACACATTCTTATCCAGCACAACTTCCCTCATCACGGTGCAGTAGCATTCGGTCACTTCGGAAAGGCACTCTTCGAGGTATTCAAGTATGTTGGAGCAGAAGTAATCGGCTACAACCAGCCTGCATCACTTCCTTATCCTACAGAGAACCCTTTCGCTTAATTACTAAGTGATTATTTAGGAAAAATAATAGGCCGCAGATGTTTACCAAAAGGTACGCATCTGCGGCTTTTTTGTTTAATAGGAAATTTCGCCTTGCGGCGAAACCTTGAATTAAAAGGCCCGGACAAGACCGGGCCACGCAAAGCGGAGGTATGTTGGCTATAAATTACCAATCTACCTCGTCAAAGAATTCGTCATCTTCGTGCATAAAGTAATCCATGTCGAGAAGGTCTTCATCGTCCATCTCGCGGATTTCGTTCGCCGACAGGCCTTCCGGCGGATTTTGGATGTATTTCTCTCTAAGCTTTGCTATTAGTTCTTTACTAGCCATGGCTGTTCCTCCTGTAGCATGATTTTATCATGCACAGGAATACGAGGGAACACTGCCGATTTTTG
>NZ_ATVV01000008.1:0-135677 GCF_000420905.1 Butyrivibrio sp. AD3002
AGGAGTTATTTTTGCGCCACAACCGGATCCGTTTCACTTGAGACAGTGAAAAAATATATAGAAAGCCAGCGCACGGATGACCACAAAAGAAAATATGAAAAGACAGGACGATACAGCAAAGCGAAACGCTGAGGACCAGCGATTCATCCCCCACCGACTATGTCGGAAGGAGTTTTCTCGCCGATACATCATAATCTGTACATGTACAAAATTGGCTTAGATTCTCCATTTTATTCCTTTCCACTTACACTATAAGCGATTTTCCCATCTCATAGGCCTTTTTGCATTCCTGCGGAAATACTGTCTCATGCCGTTCTTTCTTATATTCAGGATCAAAGAAGGACCATTCCCAGTCAGTTTTACTGTAATCATTTAGCTGTAATGTATCTCCACTTACAAGTACAGTAGTAGGACCAACGAATTTATCGAGGGTATCCTTGTAACTGTTTAGTAGTTCTGTATAAGCCGTATCAGGTGCATTACTGGTCATTATAAGGAGAACTGGTATCACGTTCTTATTACAGCACGGTGTTTCAGCATTATAAGTAAGGCTCTGAAAAACAAGTCTCTCATATAGAGCTCTGAAAGATGCTGTTAAGTTCGACAGATAATTAGGTGAACCCAATATAAGTCCATCTGCTTCCCTTATGTCATCAAACACCTTTGTAAGTCCATCCCTACAAATGCAATGCCCTTGGTCCAGCATTTACAACTACAATCCTCTTTGCCATCCTCCTACCTCCTTAAGTTAATCCGGCTGCTGTCCGTCATGTGCCTTCCAGACACATTCTGTTATCTGCATATCACTAAATACAGCCGTAAATGATGAATCTTCCGGTGAACATGCATATATACCAAACTGTATCTCACCACCACCCTTTTCCATATGGCAGATTCTCATCTGCTTCCACGTTTCTCCATTATCAGAGCATTCTATACAATAATCATCTTCCCTTCTGCTGAAGCGGTACCACATGGATTTAATATCCGCGGGGATTTCTGTAGTAGCCCAGTCTGAATACCCATTATTTGTTACAACGCTCCCAAGGTGCTGGAATCTATCATTTTCATATTCTACAGATCCCTTGATCCAGTTATCGCTGTCCAGATACATAACTATTCCGCACTGATCGAATCTATGATGGCTATCCTCAAAGCTAGTCTTTACTACAAAGCTAAAGAACTTATCACTAGTCTTCATCTGATATACAGGGGCATTATCATTCCGGAAATGATAATAAGTTCTCTGCCACAAATCTGTATGAGGAAGTGTGGTAACAGAAATCGTGCCATCCTTTATCTCAAAACTCTTTGGCTCTCTTGTCCATCTAAATTCATTCAGATCCATCGTTATTCTCCCTTACTGTAATTCCAACCATGTTCTCCGTGATATATCATAAGTTTTGTCATTCCACCATCAATGCAGATATTCTCTCCATTAGTGAAACCTGCTTTATCTGAACACAGAAACATCACCATCTCTACTATATCTTCCGGCTTTCCAACTCGCCCAACAGGCTGCTGAATAGCATCAGGTCCTGTTATGTCAGAGCCAGTTATATCGATCCATCCAGGAGATATACTGTTAACTCGAGCTTTTCCTGCAAGACTTCCATCCCTTGTATATACATCTATGTATTCCATGAAATGGTCACAGCCCCAATTC
The DNA here is from genome assembly GCF_000420905.1 of Butyrivibrio sp. AD3002. Taxonomy (NCBI): domain Bacteria; kingdom Bacillati; phylum Bacillota; class Clostridia; order Lachnospirales; family Lachnospiraceae; genus Butyrivibrio; species Butyrivibrio sp. AD3002. The sequence goes on from NZ_ATVV01000008.1 coordinate 1,667, forward strand.
TTTGCAGAGAGCGTCATATCTCTTCTGCTCTTTTTCTTTTACAGGCTTCGATGAATCTTTAAAACAATGGTCGATAACATCTGCATCCTTTAGAAGCTCATCCATCGGAGAATCTGTCACAAGTTTATCATCGTGATGATATATTGCAGAACAAATGATATCAGTTTCTTCTTTTGAAGTGATGCTAAGTTCTTCAAGGACCTTTCTTGCCAGATCTGCTCCGAGATGGGCGTGATCATCGTAAGACCCACTCTTATATGCATGAAGATCGTGAAGCATTCCTGACATAGCACCTAATTCCTCATTAAGTCCGCGCTTCTTTGCGAGAATTGTTGCTGCAAGTGATACGCCGTAAAGATGAGCCGTTGCGCTAGTCCTTTTGTCTGAGTCAGTAATGTTAGCAAGTTCCTTGTCAATATATGTCCTCAAATCTTTTAATCTACTCATGTGTACCTCCGGGTTCGATGACTCTTTTACTAATAACTTGGTATTGTTAAATTTCATCTTCTGTTTCACAGGAGCGGTCTATGATAAAATCCCTTGCATCAAGCTCCTCTTCTTCTCCAAAAAGATTGAGTTGCTTTGCTCCCTGTATCATTTTGTTATACTCATTCTGCTCTTTTTCCGATAGTTCTCTTGCCAAAGATAAATTTCCTGCCGGTTAAGTGTTGCAAAGTGCTCTTTTATTATATTCCCTTATTGATTAATAGGCGAGACCAGACAATGCTGAGTTCTGGAACGTCTCGGCATCACCTGGCCTCTGTTGTTTTCTTATGTGTGGGTAAAGGTGTTCCTTTCCCTGTATCAATATTTTAAGATGTCCTAAGCTCGGATTTATATCAGCAAAAGTACCAAAAACAGTCGTTACTGAAAGATATATTCAAACTGAGTTTCAAATTGAAGTAGTTGAATGAACAACTTATCCTGAGAGCGTATTTAATCATACTTCACTTAGCGATCCAAGGGAAATTACACGGATCACAAAAATTTAAGAATGTGTTCTATTGCAAGATGAGCAATTCAGGGTTATTATTAATGAACATAAGTTCGGGAACATACATTCGCTATTATGAGGAATTGCTTATGGAAAAGAATTATACGATTTATGCTGTGGATTTTGATAATACGCTCTGCTACTCAGCTTGGCCGGAACTCGGAGATCCCAACATCCTACTAATTGAGTATTTGTTGAAAGAAAAGGCTGCTGGAAACAAGCTGATTCTCTGGACATGCAGAGCTGGAAAACCTCTTTCAGATGCCATTAAGTGGTGCAGGGATTACGGACTTACTTTTGACGCGATAAATGACAATTTGCCGGAAGTTGTAGAGTTTTACGGCAACAATAGCCGGAAGATTACCTGTGATATTTATATTGATGACAGAAACGCATACATAGATCCGGACGGCAAGCTTCAGGGAGTTGCGATATAAGTCTCCTTCATGCGTGCAGCCCAAAATAGAATTAGGAGTTTTTTATGAGCAGGATTATTGATGAAGTTGATGTTATCTATAAGGTACCGTCACTGTGGCAGGATCCCGGTGGCGGTGCTTTGGGGTTATAGATCCTCTCCTATTTCTTTGATTTCTGGGATAATCTCGTAGTCATCCGTAACTGTTATAACTGCATATGTAGCCTTGTCACCTGTGACCTGGGGATAGCAGATACTTCCGGGGTTTACTAGAGTAATGCCGGCTTCCTTATCCTTTACTATCTCTGCATAGTGGCTGTGACCAAAAAGGACAAGATCAGCGCATCTTGACTTGGCTGCTTCCTTTAAGGTCTTAAGGCTTTCCTCATATTTTACGTTGTAGGCATTTCCGTGCGTTGCCCATACGCTTAAGAAACCTGCCTTGAATTCTTCATCAGTGGGAAGGCTGTTTCCAAAGTCGCAGTTACCCCGGACTATCTTTACCTCATAGGGTGGATTTTCTCCCGTTATGGAAGAAATGGAGTCCTGGATATCTCCGCAGTGGACGAGGATATCAAAGGGTGATTCTTTTTCGATAGCCTTTTTAGCATATCCCGGATAGCCATGTGAATCTGATATTACAAGGATTTTTACGTTCATAGTGATATTTCCTGTTCATTATGATTTGCTCTTATCTTATTTCAGCCCCTCTAAAAAGTTCTTTACGGTATCAGCCGCATCTCTTCCTTTTTGTTCCCAGTCAGTCGACTCTGCATACTCTCCAAGTATTATATGTAATCAGAGTCACTTAGATTGATGCGCACAATTACGTGTATAATTACATGTAATTGTGTTAAATAAGGACTTTCTGCCATGTTTTACTCTTATGTCCCTCTAGGGTATTCATCATTAATTCCTATGATTTGCCCTCTAGTTGCAACTTATATTCCTGCAAGGTATTCCTGGAACTCTCAACTTCTTTTTCTACGGCCTTGGCATACACAGTGGTAGTGGTGACTGACGCGTGATTAAGCCTTTTTTGCACAAGTAACAGATTGTAATTACTTGCTTCATATAGTGACATTGCAAAGCTTGATCTGAGTTTGTGAGGAGATATGAGATGGGCTTTATTGGGAAGAGCAGCCTTCACATATTTCTTCACAAGCGTCTCAACAGCCCTGACACTGAGTCTTTCGCCCTTTGTGGTAGTAAATGCAGGTAGTTCGACCTCTGAGGTATAAGGGAATCTGGCTTTCTGTGATTCAAAATAGTCCCATAAATATCCTGCACATTCGTCAGAATAGTAGGCATCCTGCTGATCGCCGCCTTTTCTGATGACGGTAACTTTCCCTTTATTCAGATCAAAATCGACTATATTGGTGTTAAGCATCTCGGATACACGAAGCCCGGTATCCAAAAGCAGCATAAACATTGCAGCATCACGTTCTGCATATATGCTGTGATATTTTCGCGTATTATCGCCAAGCCCTGTGCCATTGATTACGGTATCAATCAGTTTATTCTGTTCTTCAAAATCCAGATATATGAGTTTTTTCTTGGGAATATCAATTTTTCTGGACGCAAGGACCGGATTCATTGTGACCTTACCATTGCTCAAAAGGTATGAATAAAAAGCGGATATAGTGGCCTTTTTTCTCTTTAAAGTGGCTTCACTGGTTTCATCATTCTTTTTCTTCGGTCCTGTAAGGGATTTTTTCTTAGGCCGCATACTTTTTTCATATGCATCATCCGTTCTTTTAAATCTTTTATCCTTAGTATTTCGCAGCGTTGCGATGAAATTATCGATATCCTCGGGAAGAAGTTTTCCAAGATCATCCGTAGTAATATCGATCATTTTCTTATCACAGAATTCCGGGTGAAAATTGATCAGATATTCAAAAAACACGAAAATATCGCGGCTATATTCAAACATGGTTGCAGCTTTTCCGCGTCCGCTATATCTGTTTATAAAACTGACCACATAATCCGGCATATCTTCAAGCAGTTTTGAGGTTCTATCGGTATAATTTATTCCTTCAGACATGTTATTAATCCCCATAAAATAACTGTTTTTTCATCAAAAATGTCCTAATTTCATTTTATCATAAACCTATGTATGCGTAAAACTGTTCTTTTACGCATAGCTAACATATCCTTTTCTACCCAAGCTATTAATCGTAGAAGCTATCTAAACTTTTAGCTGATAGTTCACGAATATTTCTCGTTTTTCATAATATAATCCAATTCATACCATGAAATGCTATAATATACCTGTCATATGAGTTTTTAATAAGGACAACTACTCTATGATGAAAAGCATTTCCGCTATCCGAGCATTAAAAAAATCCACGCCGCAATATAACGGTTGTTATCGTAGCTGCTCTAGTATTTCCGCCTGTTCCTCTGCCGGCAGCTCAGAAAGGTATATGCAGTACCCATTTGGATATCCCCCGACAAACTTCATATGCTCCATACTTATCTGTTTCGGATCAGTAATCCATAACACCTGCTCTCCCCAGAAATTCTTTCCATATCCTGCTTGTATATATTGCATTTCTGTAAAAAATCAAGTATTTCCATCGTGGTCTCCTCCGCAAGTAATCATAGAAATCATTGTATCACAGAGTCAAGGCAGGACGGAATGCAAAGAACATGCAATATTTGTGCAATATAAAAATAGTGACCACCTCTCACAGTGATCACCATTTTCCATTTTATCTTTCAAATATTACTCCAAGAACAACCCCGGGCATAAGAACCCCAACCATGTACTGCCATCTTTTCAGCGGAACATGACTACTATTAATCGTACTCAAAAATACCCTGCACCGCATCCGATACATTCATAATGTCCTCATATGCAAGAAAATCAACTCTATTACACCCTCTTGCCCTAGGATCTATTGCTTTAAACTGCTCACAAATTACAGTTCCAGACTCACCCTTTTTCCCGCACACCGGAATATGTAAAGGCCCGGCGTGAATATTAGAAAGCATAGGGCATACATGAAATATACCTGTTGCCTTTATAAAAGCATTTTTGCTAACTATAACAAACAGCTGTCTTTTGAAACCTGTAATCTTTATAATATCCCCTTGATTAAACTCGCTCATAAAATCTCTCTCCCTACCGGTTCGCCCCAATCAAAATCGCAAACCGTTATTTCCCCATTAAACTCTGCAAGTCTTTCTTCAAAAGTTTTATGAACAAACTGTTTTCTAAGAACAATACTGTCATTTTCTATTTCTATATCCAACACATCAGAAACCTTTAACTGCAATTTTTCCAAAATATCCTTAGGAATTCGTATTCCCTGGCTATTGCCCCAAGCCCTTATTGCAACCTGCTCCATGTGATCACCTCCTTTTATTGTATATACATTATACCGTATATACTCCATGTGTACAATCACCTGATATAGCCCCATAACTCATAATAATAATGAGATATGAGGGCTAGTTCATGCTAATTTATTTTGATTGTCATGGGATATTTCAATTTCATCTCTTCCATTCCGCATTCGATAAGGCCTGTATCTTCGAAACCTACGGACTTATATAAGTCTTTAGCCACTGTATTCCCCGGTACAACTCCGGTGTATATATCCGGCGGATTGAATTTTTCTTTTATATATTCAAGGCCCAATACAAGCGCCTGTCGCCCATACCCCTTATTCTGGTATCTATAATCGATAAGGAATTTCCACAAGGTATAATACTGCTTCACCTCGTAATAGCCCATCATGATAAAACCAACTAAGATATCGTCTTCATAGACAGCAAACGGATATGCATTTTCGGAATACACATATGCCTGGGCAAGCGATTCCGCAACAGTAGAAACAAAACTCTGCTGGTCTTCTCTTACAGAAAGTTCTATCAATTCTTCGATATTATCCCGTGTAACGGATTCTAAATGGATCATAACCTCAAACCGCCTTTATTGTATTCCTTTACTTCGCTTCCACCCCACTCAACAACGGTAAACCCGTTTCTGGAAGGAGTGATTATTTCTTCAGGCTGAGCAATTTCCACAGGGTTGTCACAACCTGTATATGTCATATATACACGGATCAGAGTGTCCGGAGAAGGATTTATCGAAAGCTTTGCATTCTCCAGATACTGTGAGTTATCAAAAGAAATCAGATTATAGCTGTTCTGGCTAAGCCTTGGAAGCCAGAAAGTGATGAAATCGTCTTTTTCCTTGTCGGTCAGTCCCAGCGCGGTTAGTTTATCTTCGAGGAAGGGGACGAGATCTTCCTTAGCCACACAGTCTCCGCTGGTAATGGTATAATTTCCGTTATGAGTTCCTTCCCAGAAAAGGTAGCCATATTCCTTATCACTGATACTTATGGTACCATCCTTATCCGCAATAAAATTCCATGTGTTATCTGATGAAAAGTCGGGATAAACCGTGGAAAATACTCCGTCATAGTCTATAGACGCAGATATTGCAGAATTGTCTTCCGTAGGATAGAAGTACATAACAGGTTTAAGATCTCCATCTTCATCGCTTGTTACTTCTCCTGAATTATTGCAAGCTGATAGCAACATCGACATAGAGAAAATAAGAGCTGTTAGAATAACGTGTGTTTTTGTTTTGCGCATAAATCCGACTCCTTTCCGTTAATATCCTGAATTTTAAATGGTTTCAATATCAATCCCTATCTATAATCTCCAGTACCTGCCTGAAATATTCATTACGCGTTTCTTCCTCTGCATTGAAAATCTCATGCCTCGAATCCTCAAAAGCAATAATCTTCGCACCGGGAACCTTCCCTGCAAATTCCGTATAACCATCGGAATCAATCAGATGGTCCTGACCTGCAGTAAATACAGTTATCGGCAGCGAGAGTCTTGAAGCATTTTTGAAAATCCTGTCATACACCTTATAGCTTGCCAGCCCCCAGCCAATGGATGCGCCATAGGTCTGATAATGCTCGTCTTTTAATCGCATCTCAAACATATAGTCATAGCGGGCTTTGGACTTAGTACTGCTTGTCTCAAACACAGACACCCCATCAAAGTGCTTCTGCCCCGGCGCCATAGCTTTGCGCTTACCAAATAGAAATGCATAGATACTAAGCAGACTGCGCACCAATTTCGAAGGAACCGACTTCATCTTAAGCATAGGAGAACTTAGAATAGCCTTGTCAAAATAACCCGGATATTTCTCGAGGAAAAGAGTACCCACAGCGCCTCCCATGGAATGCGCAATAAGAATTCGCTCCTTTTCAGGAGTAGCAGGCATAACCACCTTATCCATAAAAATATGAAAATCTTCGACATATGTATCGTAATCATCGATATAGACGACATCCGGCTCCTTCATCTTGCCCTCAGAGTAGCCGTGTCCTCGCTGCTCCGGGAAAAAGAACCCAAATCCGGCCTGGTACAGATACCAGACATACTCATGATATTTTCCGAAGAATTCACAAAAGCCATGAGCAAAGACAACTACCTTAGTCGCATTTTCAGGTATGGCAAAATAGTAATTAAGCGTAGCCCCGTCAAAAGACTGAAATTTTCCCTGTTTTACATGGGTCTTTCGAAACTCACTGTTTTCAGTTTTCATTATCCGGATGAAATCATCTTCACCCAGGAAATTAACCTTGTTCATAGATTTTCCTTGCCTTATCGGGATAGTTGGTAATTACGGCATTTACGCCCATATCACGGCATTTAATCATGTCCGCCTCTTTGTTGACTGTCCATACATTAACGTCAATCTCAAACATGTTGCAGTCATCCATAAAATCAGGATATTGCAGATTATAGAAAGCCGGATGGAGCGCATCTACTCCATTTTCTGCGGCGTATCCGGGCATGTTAAGATGGCCGTCCGCATATAGGAAACCAACCTTTGATTCAGGGCTTATATCCTTAATTTTCATCACTGAGTAATGGTTGAAAGAAGAATAGATAACTCTGTCCGAAAAGCCCTTTTTCTTCACAAGTTCGACGATTTTATCCTCCAGATCGGGATAGAATATCTCCCCGGTCTTGAGTTCGATGTTTATGGTAAGTCCTGTCGGTGCCAGTAAATCAAACACTTCTTCCATAGTGGGAATATGTACACCTTCATATGCCTGATTGCCATTACAAAAATCAAACTTAAGCAGTTCTTCATAGGTGTAATCCTTGATAAAACCTGCACCATTACTGGTTCTGTCTATGGTTTCATCGTGACAGACCACAATGACATCATCTTTTGTAAGCTGAATATCAAGCTCAACTCCGTCAGCTTTCATGTCCGCAGCCATTTTGAATGCGGGAAGTGTGTTTTCAGGCGCATAGCCACTGGCTCCGCGGTGAGCCCATATCAAAGGATATCTCATAGTTTTACCTTCTTTCTCATTTTTTATTTGAATTCTTTATATCCCACAGATTATCGTAAGCAAAACCCGTGACTTTCTCGCAGATACGCTTCTCTTCTTCTGTCGGAGCTGATGAATCTTCACCTTTTCTGCGGGCGATGTCCTTCTGAATTACTGCAAATTCTTTGCCGGTTATAGGGAAAATTACCGCCACAACAAACAGAAGTGTTATCAGAATTGCAGGACATATAATGAAAATCAGGGATATACCCTGCTGAGTTTCCAGAGACTGACGTCCGCCGCTGTTGGCGATCACTTCATCGTAACCTACCGCAGATAAAAGAATTCCGATTACTGCTGCAGATACGCCTGCGGAGATTTTTCTTATAAAGGTAGCCATACCCGAGACGATACCGGGTCTTCTGATTGAAGTGATAAGCTCGTCAACTTCAGCCATATCAGCCATTATCGCAAATATACTGGTGAGAGTCGCAGCGTTACCGATTCCGATAAGAGCTGTCAGAATCAGTATCAGAACAATACTTGCTCCTTCATAGGAAAAGGCCAAAAGTCCCAATGTTCCAAGGAGTCTTATGGGTGCTCCAATGAGTATTGTTGTTCTCTTAGATGTTTTACTCATCACAGGGCCCCAAATTAGCATGCCGACAAGCTGCGAGATCAGAAGAACCGCCATCAGATAGGTAAAGTAACCATTTCCATATCCGTTTAGAACATCATCCACATAATAAACAGCCATACCGGAAACAAAGTCCATTCCGCACTGTCCAAAGAGATAGAGACCAAGGAAAAGCCTGAAGGATCTGCTCTTTAAGACACTTACAGATTGCGGGAAGCTCTCGGCAAGAGTTGTGTTAATGGGCTCTTTTTTCTTTTCCCAGGTTCCAAAGAAAGTAACAAGTGATGTGCACAGGAAAAGAACGCTGAAAATAAATGCGCATTTCATATATAGTGATTTATTCAGCGTATCTGTAATTATGAATGTAGGTATGAGTCCGCACACCATGGATCCCAGGGTTGACCAGATCATGCGGCAGTTGGAGAATTTTGCGCGCATTGCATAGTCATCCATCATGTCAGGAAGCAGCCCGTAATATGGAACAAAAAGGATGGTAAAGCCCGTTGAAAACAGGCAATACATAAACAGATAAAAGATATAAAGAATAACAGGTGATGTGGTCGGAATGCTCACCCATAGCAGAAGAAACGTAATCGCCGAAGCAAAAGCACCAATAAGAATATAAAATCTTTTAGGCCCGAATTTTGAGGTGGTTCTGTCAGTGATATTCCCCATCATGGGGTCTGTGATGGCATCCCACACTTTTCCCACAAGCGGAATCGTACCTGCAAGGGCTGCAGGCATACCAAGAGCCTTGGTCATAAATACCGCAAAAAACGTGTTGATGATGACAAAAGCTCCCCCGTTATAAAACTCCGCCATGCCAAACATCATTCTGTGAAGAAAATTATAATTTGGTTTTCTCCCATAATACTCCATATGCTTCCCCCTAAACCTTTCTCTTTTTCATATTGTATGTAGAACATTCCTATAGGTGATGTTCTACTAATATATTTTATATCAAAAAAGGCGGGCTGCATATTTGGAATTGATGCTTAGCAGTTACCTCTTACTAATTTGTATTATCCCGGAGCAATATGATTTTTGCTCTAATTTAACCTGCGGAAATTCTTTCCTTATCTCCTCAATAAACTCAAAATATTTCCGTCATCAACAATATTGACTCTATCAGTATCCGCATGGCATATCTTTAGGTCTCGCTGTATTTCCTTCTGTGTATGAGCATAGGTATTCAGGTATATTGCATCAATACCGGCGCCAGTTGCAACGCTTACATCCGCAAGAACTTCATTGCCGATCATTACCGATTCATCTTTCTTTAAGCCGTGTTTTTCAAGAAGTTCTAGAAGAAACCTTTCATCGGGCTTCTTTACACCCATATCGGATGAAATGAAGATGTCGTCAAAAAAGTTAGTCAGATTTGTATCCTCAAGCTCCTTCTCCGTAAAAAGTCTTTGAGCATTGGAAAGAAGGAATACCTTTCCACCGGATTTTTTTATGGCTGTTAAAGTCTCAGCCACACCTTCATACTGCACAAGCCTGTCTCTGGATCTCTCCCTAAACGTATTACAAAGAAGGCGCATGTCGGCATCAGAGCATGGCTTGCCAATAAGCCTTTCCCATACCCATTCGATCTTAATTTCAGGGAACTTGCTTCCGTTTGCTTTAGCGAGCTTTTTTTCTTCATCTCTGCAAATTCTCAGGTAATCTTTTCTGAGTTTTTTTGCATCGTACTCACATGAGAAGTTCATTGCAAGATAATCCGCCATGAATTCCCACAGCTCCGGCTGCTCTTCGTCGGTATGTATGTCTATTAACGTTCCGTACAAATCAAAAATGTAATTCTTATACTTCATATCCATTACTGTCCTTTTGAACAATCTTTTCCGATTTTCTTATCACATACAGTAAAAGCGCTAATGATACAGCCATCATTACAGCTTCCGTGGCAGGTTTTTTCCTTGCTAAAGGTGTATATTCGTTTATCTTCTTTTTCTTCTTTGTTTTCCATATAAAAATATCCTTCAGTTTTTGCGGGCTGTAAGCTTATCAATGGTGCCCGTAACGACATACACAATAAAAAGAACTGCAAGTGTAAGCATTCCATAGCCCACAAGGTAATACTTCATTCCGAATTTATCTGCTATAAAAGCAAGCGGAGTCCCCCTAATGGGCCAGTTTACAAAAAAGTAATTACATCCGAATGCCCTATCAAAAAGGAGAATTGGCGGAACCACAATCAAAAGAAAAATTATCTCGTAATGGATATGCCATAGAGTCGGTTTTATTTTTCCCTCCAGCTTCAGAAGTAACGGATACAGTACAAGAAGCCCGTGCCATAAGTAGCTGTAGAGATTCATGAAATTCCAGACAGGGTACAGATCCGCCCAATCAGGGAAAATAAGTGCACAAACAGAAGCAGGCATAATGAGGATATATGCTATCTCCCCAAATATGCCCTTTATCTTCACTGATGGAACATATTCCCTTATCAGAAAGACAAATATTCCTATGCTGCATATATGGAGTGGAAGGTATCCTATTCCAAAATGCCCTACCCTTACAAGGTAGAGGTCTTTGAAAATCTCCAATAACAGCATTATCGGCGGTATTGCCTTACAGATTCTTACTTTTTTATCTTCACTGAAACGCCTAATAAGAATGGCTGCCAAAACCACAAGAGCAAGGACAACAACGATGCTTATCATATGCTCTGTGCTAAACAAACCATAACCTATACCTTCAGGAAGGTCATCCTGCTGTTTCCAAAAATATTCCATCATTTTCATCACGCCATGCTTCCGGCCTGTTTCACACCTTAATGACTATAAATGCTATTATACTGGCTATGAGCAACCCTGCTGCAAGAACAAAAAATACATAGGTTGAATATTTGAATGTCTCCGCGCTGGTTTCAGTAATCATCCCGGTTTCGGGACTGTAATACATACTTGATATATCTTCATCAGGGCTGAAATCAGACTTCTCTCTCTCCTCATATTCCTGACCGTCATAAGTATAATGAACTGTATACTCATATTGGGTACGAGATGATTTCATTGATCTTCTAGTGGTTTCCCTTACATCAGTTATATATGCCGGTACTTCTACGAATGTCTCTCCGAGCTTTGAGGCAATAGAGCATCCTATGCCCAAAATACACATCATTAAAGACGCAAAAAGTAAAACGCCTGATATTATCAGTCGTACCAATTTTCTATTATTCATATTCACGCCTTAAAACTCATACTTGTTTGCTTTTTTATGATGCTTTTCAAAAGCACTCTTGATGATAAGACCTGTTCCGACAACTATGGGAACAAACACAAGCAGTATGTCTGTAAGTGATGAATATGCAAAATAAAGGTCTGTACCAAGAATAAGCGATACAACCAAAAAGCACAGGGACAGCACCAGGCATCCCCATGTAAACTTATTTTTATTAACAATAACAGCTATCGCTGAAATAATGAGAAGTACCAGAACTATTGCAGATGTGCTTACCCTGCCGATCCTGTAGAAGCCAAATGATGATACGCGTACCATTTTGAACAGCATGAATAAGCCAATAATGACCAGTATCCATCCAACATTTCTTTTTGTCATACGTTTTTCCTCCAAAAAATAACAATTCCCCCGAGCTTCAATTATATGATAAAAAACGTTTTAATTGAAGCTATTAATAATCAGATTAAATTGTCCGATATACTATATGGCTAAGGATAGCGTTTTAATGCAAATGGATTGCATTATGACGCTATTTTTGTACTTTTTAGAAAGGAGAAAAAACAAGTGACGTAATAATGGTTTGCCACTCGGCCCTTTGGGGAGTGGCGTGCACCCGAATGACAGAGGTTGCACAGAAAGGGTATATATGGAAGATCTCAACAATATCGGTGGTTACAGAAGCGTCTATATGGCTTTCGGCGCCTTTAAGATTGGAACAGGTGCTTCCCAGGTGAAAAGCACTGTAAACAGTGACTCGGAAGTTCCAAGCTTTCTTACCGCAATGAACCTTGCCACTGAAAAAGCAACTGAAACGGGGGATGTAACAAATACAGGAGATGATGCCAAAGTAATAAAGGCAAGCGAGTCAAGCCCTTACGGTCAAGGCGCATTCCTGTCATATACGAGAATAATAACTGCCAAGATGCCTTCTGACATAACAGGTGCTACGGAAAAAAGCACCGGTTCGTCAGCATTTGACGTTAGTAGCGGCCAGCAGGAGCTGAAGATAACAATAAATGTGTCGGGTGGTTCCAGAATCTATACTGCATCCGGAATAGATAAGGATGGTAATTCATTCTCAAAAGAGATAGATCCCTACAGCGTTGATCCCACAAATACAGATTACGCAGGTTTTGCCACACTCTGCGCCTATATCAGAGATACGGAAGGACTTGCAGACAATGCCATGAAAGCAGTAAAGAATGCAATGCCGGAGGACATTACCGAGAATGGTAATTACCTTTACAAGGTCGGATTTGCTGCAGAAACAGATGGAAATCTTTCCGGTGCAAAGAAGCTGTTTGAGCAAATGGAGACGTTCTTTGAAAAGCTGATGAATATCGGCAGGGAAGATACTACTTCCGAAAAAACCGGCGTAACTTCTGTTTCAACAAAGAGCTATAACAATATTGTAGATGAGCTTAACTCCATGATTCAGCAAATGATCCAGCAGATGCTGAATGAAATTATGGGAAACCGTGACGATGAAAAAGATGTGGCTGACTCGAAAGAAGATGCACCTACTGCTGAGGATGCACTTGATTTAGAAAATGCTAAAACCATATAAACTAAAAGATTCCCCTCATCCGGCACTTCGTGCCACCTTCCCCCCCAAGGGGAAGGCTTTGACGGGGAAGTTTTACTTTCCACCTAGTGCATGTAGAGTAAGTTCCACCACTTCTTCAAGGTTGTGATCCTTTTCCTCAATCGTGATGTCCGCATACTTTTCATAAAGCGCGCTTCTCTCGTTATAGAGGGATAATAGAGTCTGCCCTTCTCTCATGACTACTCCGCGCTGTTTCGCATCCTGCAGGCGGTTTGTCAACTCTTCCATATCCACCTTGAGATATACTACCTTCCCTATATTCTTGTAGTGTTCCATTGCCTCCTTGCCGTAAACTACGCTTCCACCGGTAGCAATGACACTTTTTTCTTCCTCTATCTCGGAATTTGTCCTGTTTTCAATCTCAATGAATTTCTCAATTCCCTGCTCTTCGATGATTTCGGACAGCCTTTTTCCTTCCCGCTTCTGGATTACCAGATCGGCGTCCACAAAGTTGTATCCGAGAATCTTCGCAAGAACAACTCCCATCGTGCTCTTACCCGAAGCCGGCATACCAATCAATATAATATTGTCTTTCTTCATTTCCTGTTTATCCAATCTCTAAAATTACAATTTAATTTCAGCTACAGTCTGCCTGGACCATGCAACTGCGCCGCACCTTGTACAACCATAACGCCTGTAATTTCTTGTGAATTTCGAATCGCGTTTTCTGTATATTTTGGCGCCGCAGCCTCTGCAGGTAAAAACATATTTTATCGCCAGCGGAGTGCTCTTGTAATCCTCTACTCCCTTCTCACTGCCCCTGGTTATGCGTTTTATATTATAGCCGTAGATTCTATTCATAATATCCGCATTTCTCTTCCAGCACCCTGTATGATTCATACTATCCTTGCAGGTATGCAGTATTTCGTGGATCATGGTCTCCAGCACAGCTTTTTCGGAAATTCGGTCATCCGTCAGAAGCGCTGATGATATCTGTATTGCGTACGTACCATCAATATTCTTTTTACACTGTCCCCATCTTGTTTTTGCTCTTTTGTTAATCTCCCAGGATACAATATTGCCTATTTGTATCCCCGCGCTTTTTACATCGCTGAGGCTCTTTTCCTTTAATGCTTCAAAATCCTTCATGTACTTCTGTTATCTCCGTTAGTCAGCCTCTCTGAAAATAATCTCGCCATTGTCCTTCATCTCATCGATAATAGCAAGAGAAGTGACGTCGTATCCCATCTGCCTTAAGTCCGCGCCTCCCTGCTGGAAGCCCTTTTCTATGCAAATTCCTATGCCTTCCACCTTTGCTCCTGCCTGGTCACAGATTTCTACCAGTCCTTTCATGGCATTACCGATAGCTATGAAATCATCAATTAAGAGAACATGGTCATCCGAATTTAAATATTCTCTCGAAACTGTTGCATCATATTCTTTTCCATATGTGAAGGAACTCACCCTTGATACATATACATCATCACCAATATTAAGACTCTTGGATTTCTTGGCAAAAACAACCGGAACTCCAAAGTACTTCGCTACTGCGCAGGCTATCGGTATCCCTGATGCTTCGATGGTAAGAATTCTGGTGATCTTCCTGTCCTTATACTTCTCATAAAAAGCTTCTCCTATCACTTCCAGAAGCCCTACATCAATCTGATGGTTCAAAAAGCTGTCCACTTTAAGAATGTTTCCGGGATATACCTTGCCACACTCAAGAATCTTTTCCTCAAGAATCTTCATGATTGTTCCTCCTCATAAAAAATTACTATATCCGTTCCTGCTTTTAAACACCAAAGCTGTATATTTATTATATAATAATTTGCTTTGGTAGATTTCTAAATTATTAGTGAAATAAAAAAGCTGCCCGAAGACAGCTTTTTGTATATATACTCATTTTTTGTCTTCGTCATATATCCCGTTAACCATGTTCCAGAATTCCTCTGCGACCTTGGAAAGATTGCGCTTTGAACTTTTGACCAGTACATAGCCTGCGGTGACATCCGGCTTGGCGATGCGCTTAATCACTACGCCTTTACTGATATATTTGGCGGCAGATGCGGGATAAATTGCGATTCCAAGTCCGCCCGCAGTCAGTTCGTAGGCGTTCAGCATGTGTGCTATACGGCAAATTATCTTCGGTTCACAGTTTAAGGGGGCAAACCAGTTCTCTATTTCTTTTCTCCTGGATCTTCTGGAGGGAATAATAAGCTCATAGGGTGCAAGCTTGGCGATTTCTATGGAATCGCCTTTTTCTGTGGCAAGCGGGTGATTTTCCGGTATCATTGCAACCCAGGGCTCCGTGTAAACAAGCCGCCCGTCCAGACCCTCTTCATCGTAGGGTAGCGTTATAACTCCTATCTCGTTTAGTCCTGCATGAACTCTCTTCACAACATCGTCGGAATTTCCGTTCCACACCTCGTATTCAACAAGCGGATATTTCTTCTTAAAATCGCAGATCCAGCTTGCGAACAGTTCAGGTGCATGTCCTTCAACCGTAGCAAGGTACAGCCTGCCTGTAAGGCCTTCTCTCATCTCTCTGATATCCTCAAGAGACTGATCGGAGAGCTGCTTAATTCTCCTTGCGTACTGCATAAAACGCTCTCCCGACTCCGTAAGCTCAAGTCCTCTTGCCTTCCGTACAAACAGCTGCGTATCAAGCTCCTCCTCCAGATCCCTTATCTGCCGGCTGAGCGGAGGCTGCGCGATGCATAGCTTCTCTGCAGCCTTTGTAAAACTGCCTTCTTCTGCTATTGTGAGGAAATATCTGATATGTCGAAGTTCCATATTGCTCTCCTTTCACATATACTTCTAAGGTATAGCTAATCCTCTTATATATGTATTATACAACAGCTATGCAAGGTGTTATGCTGTAATCAGATAAAGGAAATACGAAATATCGCCGACGGAAAACGGCATGAAATGAAACATATAGTACATATCTTGTTTAAGAAAGGGGGACAGGGTTATGAGACATCTTTTGAAAATGATTGAGGAAGCACTTGAAGAATACTATAAGACTTTTGCATAAAGTTTAAAATCCGCGGCATCGCCGCGGATTTTTTATTTTATACGATATTGGTATCAGCATGTCAGATCTTAGTCGTCCACTTTGTACAATCTATTACTTCCGTAGCAAGATCCTCGTAAAATTCAGGCTCATGACAGACCATAAGCACGGTTCCCTTGTACTCTTTAAGCGCTCTGTGAAGCTCTTCCTTAGCATCTACATCAAGGTGGTTCGTGGGCTCGTCGAGTACAAGAATATTGGATTCCCTGTTCATAAGCTTACACAGGCGAACCTTTGCCTGCTCACCACCGGAGAGTACTTTACATTTGCTCTCTATATGTTTGGTGGTAAGACCGCATTTCGCCAGTGCCGACCTCACTTCATACTGAGAAAATGACGGGAATTCATTCCATATCTCTTCGAGACAGGTAGTCTCGATATCAGGCGACATTTCCTGTTCAAAGTACCCGATTTCAACGTTCTCACCCCTGGTAACCTTGCCTGAAATAGCGGGTGTTATTCCCAGAATGCTCTTTAACAGTGTGGTTTTACCGATTCCGTTCGCACCGGTAAGTACCAGAAATGAATTTCTCTCAATTGCCAGATTGAGCGGTTTTGAAAGCGGCTCATCATAGCCTATTATGAGATCCTTGAGCTCAAACAGGTATTTCCCCGGTGTCCTAGCTGTCTTGAAATAGAACTCCGGCTTGGGCTTTTCCTGAATCTTCTCAATAAGCTCCATATTATCGAGCTTTTTCTGTCTCGCCATCGCCATGTTTCTGGTTGCAACTCTTGCCTTATTCCTGGCGACAAAGTCCTTTAAATCCGCAATCTCCTGCTGCTGTCTGTTATATGCAGCTTCTCTCTGTGCCTTCTTTACCTCATAGACTTCCATAAACTTATCGTAATCACCCACATATCTGTCGAGACTGTGAGTCTGTCCGTCCATGTGATAAATGATATTCACAACATTGTTTATAAATGGAATATCATGCGATATTAAAATAAAGGCGTTTTCATATTCCTGGAGATATCTGGTCAGCCATACGATATGCTCCGCGTCCAGATAGTTTGTGGGCTCGTCCAGAAGAAGAATATCCGGCTTCTCCAATAATAGCTTTGCGAGAAGAATCTTGGTTCTCTGGCCTCCGGAGAGCTCCGTTACATCGCGCTCAAGGCCGAGTTCCAGGAATCCCAGAGCTCTTGATACCTCTTCGATCTTGGAATCTATCAGATAAAAATCGTGATTTGTCAGAAGGTCCTGGATTGTTCCCAGCTCTTCCATATACTCCTCAAGCTGCTTTTCATCAGCCTCACCCATCGCATCACATATTTCATTCATGCGTTTTTCCATATCAAAAAGAGGCTCGTAGGCTGAAGCGAGGACATCTCTTATCGTCATACCCTCTCTGAGGACTGCATGCTGATCAAGATAACCGACCTTAACGTTCTTAGCCCATTCGATATTGCCGGAATCAGGCATTAATTTACCGGTGATTATGTTCATAAAGGTGGATTTGCCCTCACCGTTTGCACCAACAAGTCCTATATGCTCCCCTTTGAGGAGTCTGAATGACACATCATCAAAAATGGCTCTGTCTCCAAAACCATGTGTCAGATGTTCAACATCTAAAATACTCATTTAGCTGCTCCTTTCTATCAATACAGTATATTGCATGGCGGCAGTCATTTGAAGAGCGAATTAAAACCTTGCATTACAACCGAAAATCCGCTATATTATCAATATCAAAGACAAGGGCGTCTGCTATTTCGATTAGCCGATGCCCCATTTTTTTAGATAAATTCCAATCGTACACGGAAGGAGTGAGAGGTTATGAAAAAGAAATTGTTAGGTATTGTAATGGCATGTATGATGGCTACTGTAGCCGGCTGTGGCGGCGCTTCAGGCGAGTCAGCACAGCCTGCATCAAGCACTGATGAGGCAGCTGCAGAGGCTCCCGCAGGCGATGCTTCGGGCAAAGTTTGGAAAATCGCTACGGATACATCCTTCAAGCCATTTGAGTACACCGATGACAGCGGAAATTTTGTCGGAATTGATATGGATATTCTCGCAGCTATCGCTGAGGATCAGGGCTTTAAATATGAGATGCAGGTTCTTGGTTGGGACGCTTCAATCGCTGCTTGCCAGGCAGGTCAGGCAGACGGTATGATCGCCGGTGCATCCATCACAGATGAGAGAAAAGAGTCCGGCTGGATCTTCTCAGACGGTTACTACGATGCAAACCAGAGCATGGCTGTAGAAGCATCTTCAGACATCACAGGCTTTGACGGCCTTAGCGGCAAATCTGTTGCTGTTAAGACAGGTACTATGAGCGCATCTTATGCTGAAAGTCTTGCTGATCAATACGGCTTCACTGTTACATATTTCGAGGATTCACCGACCATGTATCAGGCAGTTGTAGGCGGACAGGTTGCTGCAACTTTTGATGACACACCGATCATGGCTGCCAACATCAAGGATTCCGGACTCTCCATGAAAATCGTGGACGGAACAGGTAATGATCCCGCTCAGTACGGCTTTGCTATCTTCAACGCAGACAATCAGGAGCTTGTAGACCTGTTCAACAAAGGACTTGCAAACATCAAGGCAAACGGAAAATACGACGAGATCGTTGCTAAATATCTTGGTGAATAAAACTAATTATTATTGCCTGCAAAAAGCCTCATTACGGGGCTTTTGCAGGCTATTGTGTATTTTTATGAGGAACAAATAAATGGTTAAGATTATTACAGTATATGGCGGTATGCTGCTGGTGGCTCTCGGAAGAACACTTCTTCTTGCCCTTCTGGGCCTGTTTTTTGCATGCATTATCGGTATGATCTTCGGAATAATGGGTGTTATTAAAAACAGAGCCTGCAACATCATTTCCCAGATTTTCGTAGACGTCATAAGAGGCGTTCCTATGATTGTTCTGGCGTTTTTTGTTTATTTCGGAGTTCCGTACTTTTTCAATACAATCATCGGAGGCTTTTCAATAAGCCTGACTGCACTTCAGGCAGGAACAATCTGTCTTGCACTGAACTGCGGCGCATATATGGCTGAAATTGTCCGCGCGGGCATTCAGTCAGTTGATATCGGTCAGATGGAAGCTGCTAGATCACTCGGTCTCACCTACGGAATGGCTATGAGAAAAGTCGTTCTTCCTCAGGCTATTCGGACCATGATCCCCACTTTCATCAATCAGTTTATAATCACTCTTAAGGATACCTCGATTTTGTCGGTAATCGGCTTCCCGGAGCTCGTCAACACGGCTAAAAACGTGCAGGCGAACACCTTCATGTCCTTCCAGACATGGGCTATCGTCGGAATCATGTACCTTATCGTTATAACTATCCTTTCACGAAGCGCAAAGGTGGTTGAAAGGAGGCTCAGCGTTGGCAGATAAAAACGAAATCAAGATAAAAGTTCAAAACTTAAAGAAATGCTACGGAAGTCTGGAAGTACTTTCAGACATTTCCGCAGAAATACATAAGGGAGAAGTGGTCTGTGTAATAGGCCCCTCCGGCTCCGGAAAATCAACCTTTCTTCGTTGTCTCAACAAGCTTGAGAAGGTCACATCGGGAACAGTTGTTATTGATGGAAAAGATATCACTCAAAAGCAGGTAAACATCAATCATGTCCGCGAAAATATCGGCATGGTTTTCCAGCATTTCAATCTTTTCAACAACCTGAATATATTGGATAACCTGACTCTGGCTCCCGTTCAGCTCAAAAAGTGCAGCAAGGATGAAGCCGTAAAGAGGGCCAAGAAAATGCTTGAGAAGGTCGGTCTTGCAGACAAAGAATCCAGCTTCCCCAGCCAGCTTTCAGGCGGTCAGAAGCAGCGTGTAGCTATCGCAAGGGCTCTTTGCATGGAACCTGACATCATGCTTTTCGACGAACCCACCTCTGCTCTCGATCCCGAAATGGTAGGCGAGGTTTTGCAGGTTATGAAAGACCTTGCGGCAGACGGAATGACCATGGTTATCGTAACGCATGAAATGGGCTTTGCGCGTGAGGTGGCCGACAGGGTTATCTTCATGGATGCGGGCTATATCGTTGAGGAAGGAACTCCTCAGGAAGTTCTCCTTAATCCCAAAGAAGAAAGAACCATAGATTTCTTAAATAAAGTCTTATAAATAACGGTGGAATTTATGAAGAATATAATAACTATAAGCAGACAGTTTGGTGCCGGCGGAAGCACCATCGGCCAGGCTGTCGCTGACAGACTTGGATTCTATTATTGTGACAAGGATATGATATTAAAAGCTGCTATCGAAAGCGGTAACCTCTCTCCGGAGGAAGTCCGCTACTACGATGAGCGTGTTCCTACAGAGTTCGGATTCGGCCAGAGTCTTTTTGATTTCTATAACAAGCCCCTGGATGAGCGCCTTTTCAACGCACAAAAGGAGGCCATAAAAAAAGTCGCTGAAAAGGGTAACTGCGTAATTGTCGGAAGAAACGCCAATATCATTCTTAAAGAGTACGACCACACTCTCCACGTATTCATCGCTGCCTCAGAGCATTTCCGCCTGCAGCGCATGCGCGGAAAAATGCCCGGTGTCTCTGATGAGAAAATTCTCGAGCATATGCATTCAGTTGACAGGACCAGGAAGAAATATTGTAAGCACTACACCGATACCACTTTCGGAAGCGCCGAATTCTACGATCTGGCGGTAAAGAGTTCAACGTTAGGCATTGACGGCTGTGTTGATCTTATATGCAAGGCAGCGCAGGATACCTGATATAATAACATCCAAAACCATTAAAAAGGCCCCGGAGCATGTGATTAGCTCCGAGGCTTTAACTATATCCATCAAACCAAAATTATTTCTTTGATTTCTTACCCTTAGGCTGCTTTGCCTTCGCATAGATGGTTGTGCTTGTTACTCCATAGTATTTGTCTTCAATATCGTAGTAGACTACCATAATATTTGTAGGCGCATAGTCTGAGTAATATACTTCGTCAATAGTCGTAGTCCTATTTCCTAGTTTAGCATCCTTGTCAACTTCTGTTGTAGTCCACTTTCCTGAATTAGATCCATATTGTCCAAGCTTTATGGTTTTTCCGGACTTAACCGTCTTGTATTTCATACCACGATTGTACTCGTAATTACCATAAACCTTATCCAATACATCTCCGTCTCCGTTATAATCATGGGGTGTAGCATTAGTCTTACCTTTTGCAGACGAAGATCCATACTCATTATCAACATCATAGTATGTATTGGAATACTTATCATAATCCACGCCTTTTATAGACTTCGGCTTTTCATACGTTCCAACGAGAATTTTTACAATCTTATAGCCCTTATTGGCCTTAACTACAAGCCTGCCTTTTTTCTTTGTTGAAAGATTATAATCATAGGAATTTACTTTTCTGCCATAGTTTATATAGTTTTTGTCCCCATAATGTTTCTGAATCAGGGATTTTCCACCAAAAGAGAAGGTCTTAAAGACATCTCCATCACTTCTTACTGTGATCTTAACAGCAATCTTTCCTGTCTGTTTACCGTATTTATTGTAAACAGCAAAGGAAACCTTTGATGTACCGCATCTCTTAGGGGTAAGCTTTATGTAGACTGCCGCAGCTGAACCGTTTGAATTCTTATATTCTGCTGATTCTTTGTCGTATCCGGTTCCTTTAGCATTCTTCGGAATTATTATCTTTTGTCCTGTTGAAGTACGGTAATAATAATTTCCATTCTTATCCTTTTCAATATCAGCATTTTCATCAGTCTTTGCAACACCGCCCTTACTACGGTCAATTGTTGCTGTGAGGACACTGTTTTTGGATGATTTAAGCTTCTTTATGGCAACATCGCCATTTCTGAGTCCGACACCCAAAAGAGTCGGTCCATCAGAATTTATATAAATTCGCTTAGTTAATGTCTCCTCCTCAGCATATGTAGCCTTCGGATCTGCATCTGATCCGGTTGCTCCCGAAATCTCGTTTTTAACTGTTGCACTTACCAAATAATATGTTTTGTTTCCCTTGACTGTAGTGGTCACTCTCTTAACAGTGCTATCGCCGGAATATTTCGCAGCCTCCGCCTGAAATGCCTTATAATCCGTAGTCTGGTATATTATCGTATTATCTTCGGTAATAAGCTTACTGGAATATGTAACATTTGTTTTTTCCTTCTCTAACTCAATATACTTGACAGGGTAGTTTGCGGCATTAACAGAAGCCGGCGTAGCGAACGCTACGGACAGCGCAAGCGCAAGTGCGGTTGCACCGATTTTTTGAAAATTTCCTCATACACTTTCCTCCATTTTATAAATGTTTTTGTCCCCTCGTACAGTGTTCCATTATATCAAAGCGTGATAAAATAACAATATGTTCATAAACAGAAAAACTCATTATTTATCGGATTCATTATTCTGCGCGTCAGGAATTCATCTCCTGGCGAACTTAATACTGTTTATTGCAAGACAGCTCATCAGATCGAAAAACGCATCCCGTCCGGACATGCTGAATTCGCGCATTCTGATGAGCCAGTTCATCGTGTCATCACTCGCGGTTCTCGTGATGGCAATCGTTTTTGTGTCAAAATGGCGTGCGCTAAAAAAATCCCTCTCTGTCGTGGAGGAATCCGACAAACTCAAAATGGCGGTCCTTCAGCAGGAGGTTATGGGCTCAAGCGTTCCGACTCTCTCCGGTGATGCAATAATCCAGCTCCTTGAGCTCTGGGGCGTGATACTGGTCGGCGTACGCCTTGTTTATGATATTTCTTCAATTGTATATAGGAAATTCATTTTGAATCTTACAGAACTTGCCGATTACACGAAAGAACTTCGTGAACAATATGTCATGATTTACAACAGCTCTCACGGCTTTAAATATATAAGCCTTCTTGTGGCGCTCCTTCTAGGTCTTTTCATGACGGGAATATGTCTTAAGGACAGACTATTAAAAGCAATGGCCCTTTTACTTATAAGTTTTTTCCTGATATCCTTCGTTTTGCTCGGAATGCAGACAGTAACTGTAGGCGACTATAGAATAGGTATTGTATGGTCCTCACTTATCTTCCACTTCACTGAGACCTTCGGGCTACTGGGTTTAGGTATATACCTTCGCCGAAGATATGTCGGAGTATGACCACCATACAACCACCCATACAATATTGTATGACTAATCTATAGCATTCTGTCAGAAGCCAGAAGAATACTGTTTCCTCTGTTTTCACACATTGTAAGGCTCGTATATTTGAATATCCCCTGCAGGAACTTCTGCGTAATATAAGTCTGCATCTTCACAGTTCCACCTGCATCGTTGATAACATTCATAGCGATAATTCCATCAGGCTTCATGATCATCTTTGCCATTTTCAGCATATTCTCGGTAACAAGCCCTCTTGCTATCCTGTCTCCTACATAGGCATCGTACAGGATAAAATCATAGAGAATTTTCTTGTTATCACTTACTCTAAGGTTATATTCCGCAATCTGTGATATGTAGCTTTCACCTGCCATGCATTTTATTTCAAGCCTGTCGCTTTCTTTTATTCCAAAGAATCTGTCTGCTACATCTATACAGCGATTATCCATCTCCACCGCCGTCATGGAATTCTTTTTATCAATTCCAAGAAAAACCTCTGCAAAAACCAGCCCTCCACCGCCTATCATGAGTGCCTTATGTAACCCGCTGTATTTTCTGCAGATATCCTTCAGCATCACCATATATTTAAAAAGCGGGTATTTTCGCTTATGCTTCTCCAGATACACGCCCGATTCTCTGGTTTTATCCGAATAAAAAATCCTGACAGCTTCCCCGTCCTCAATCCTGTCGACCACAGAAAGCTTCCGATCCTCACTCACATATACAGTTTTCGGAAAAATAAGTAATCTCAGAATCTCTAATGTAGTCATAACCGGCTACCTCAAGCTTTGAACAAACAATCCGCACAGCGGAATTGTAAACACCGACAAAAGCGTCGTCAGCGCAACGCCCATAGATGCAGTTTCTTTGTCCCCGTCATAGGCCTCAGCCAGCATAGCTGTCATACTTCCTACCGGAGTTGCAACCATAACGAAGCATACACCGAGCAGAATCTTGTCCGTGATGAAGAAATGCAGCCAGAAAATGGTAACAACAGGTATTATGATCAGCTTAATGAGTGCAAATACCAGGAGCCTCTTTTTGGAAAACAGCTCCTTAAGCTTCATTCCCGCAAGAGAATAACCTATTACCATCATACTCATGGGCACCGTAAGGCCACTCAGAGAATCTATGACACTCTCAATGGAAGCTGGAACCCTCACCCTGAATAAAAAGAGTGCAACGGACACAAAAACTGCTATGACGCCTACATTAAAGATCTTTTTCCACTGGATATTCAGCCCTTCTCCGTCTTTGCTATCACCCTGCATAACACTTATGCCATAGGTGTAGATCAGAAGATTAAAGGGAAACTGGAAAAACGCAGCATATAAAAGTCCCGTCTCGCCATACATCGCAAGAATTATAGGAAAGCCCATAAAGCCTATGTTTGAGAATATTGTCATAACTCTGTAGGTCCCCACATGCTTAGCATCTACTCGAAGGAGCTTTGGCAGGAAAATTGCAATAATTATCAGTTCTGCATAGATAACAACCGTTACTATTGCGCAGGTTATCAGCATGTCAGGTCCAATATATGTCTCCTGGTTTATTCCAGCTGACAGAATAAAAGCCGGACTTGCTATATTTACTACGATGGCGGACATACCTTTACTAACCGCATCGTTCATCATCTTTGTTTTTCTGCAGATAATTCCCACGCCCATCAAAACGAACAGAATTATCATCTGCTTAAGCATTACCATTATAAAACTCCTTTGGGTATAACAAGAATCTTTATCATTATAAACATTTATTCGCAAAAAGAAATACCCCAAAAGGCTCAGCTTTTGAGGTATTTCTGCGTTTATCTTATTCAGTTTTTACTTAATTTCGTCTGTAGAACCATCCTTCTTCACTACGATGAGTTTGCATCCAAGTCCGAAAGCTGCAACAGATCCGGCAATCAGTGCCCAGGGGGCAGTTGCAAGACCAACGATGCCGCCGATAATTCCGACATTTACGGGAACACTGAGAATAACCTCATCATCCTTCTTGATCTGGATACGATCTACATTGCCCTCTCCAACTTTTTTCTTAAGCTGATCAATGAGGCACTTAACGTCATCGCCGATGTCATTTGTGGAAGGCTGAATAAGCTTTACAGCCTCATCAATGTTGCCGTCTGTTTTCTCAAGGGCTTCCTTTGCTGTTTTGTACTCCACGCCTGTAAGTTCCATTACTTTTTCAATAGCTTCAAGTGTTATATTCATGATATCTCCTCCTTTTTGGCTTTAATCATGTTTTTGTTTTGTTCATGGTCTTATTCTAATACGTGTTGTGCTTCTGTTATATATCATATAGAGCAAAACATCCTGCCCTATCTTTCATCTTTTGTGGATTAGTCGATATGCAACTAATATTTTCATATTTTTTGGTGTATGGTATTATTATAACAGATTTATATGAGGGGTACCGCCATGAAAGAAATAACTCTTGAAGCGAAAGTGGAAAAGTTGAACGATCTTCTTGCCATTGTTGACGAAGAGCTTGAAAACGCAGGCTGCACCATGAAGGTTCAGATGCAGATTGATGTTGCGGTTGAAGAGATTTTTGTCAATATAGCAAGCTATGCCTATAGTGATGGCAGCGGTGATGCGACCATTTTAATTGATGTTGATCAAAATGCCTCCAAAGCCACTATAACTTTCATTGATTCCGGTTTTGCCTATAATCCTCTTGAAAGAGAAGATCCGGACACCACTCTTTCCGCTGAGGAACGGAAAATTGGCGGTCTTGGAATCTTCATAGTAAAGAAGAGTATGGATGAAGTCTCATACAAGCGTGAGGACAATAAAAATATCTTCACGATTGCCACTTCATGGAAAAAGTAATGAATCGACCTTCGGAATGAGTTCCTTTATGTGCTCCTTGGTATGCTCTATTCTTACCTGACCGAGGTCCGAATTCTTGTAATCCGATATCTCCAGAATATAGAGGAAGCGTATTGCCGCAGCCAGCTTGATCTTGTCACAGATTGATTCCTTTTCTGCTGCTGACTTTTCGGAAAAATAGTTATCTATTATTCCGTTCCAGATTCTGTCTCCCATTTCATCCGGTATTCCCAAGAACATCATGCAATTTCCGGGTTCATCCTCCACGAATGACTTATAGGAAACATAAAGACCCGCAAGGTCGAAAATCGGCTGTCCCACGGCAAGGGTGTCCATATCTATCAGCATTGGCTCCCCATCCACCATCATCACATTTTTCATCTGAAAATCGCCGTGTATAACGTGATTATCATCCGGGAGCTTCTGCAAATATCCTTTTAATATCTCGTACTCATCGTCAGATAAATATTTCCGCACCACGTCCAACGCTTGTAAGAAATTATCCCTGGCATAATGCAGTTCGCCGGGGGGCATTTCTGTCTCATGAACCTGCTTAATAAAATCCACATAGGTCTTAATGATATTATCAGCATCCTCAGGATTATCCTTTATGAGATCATTAAAGGTATTTGCCTTTAGCATCTCAAATACAGATCCGTAGCTGTCCCCGATTCTCACAATATCATACGATATTGCTGTGGGAATTCCGTTGAGAAAGGCCTGTTTTGCCTTTTTCTGCTCATTCTCTATCATGGATAAGCTATCCGGCGAGCTATAAGCTTTGACAATGGTATCATCGTCTATCCTGTACACAGTCCCATAAAAGCCGCGCCCGATGACTTCACAGCCATCCACGGAAATCCTACGATACGCCTTTTTAATATCTAGAATTTCGGTAAAACCGGTCACCTCAAATATCTCGTAAACTGAAGGGCTAAGTTCGGTAAGTTTCATTGAAATTCCGCTCTTTTGGAGCTTCATGAAGGATCGCAGTCCGGCGCTGGAAATATATTCAACCGCCTCCATGTTGATTTCAAATTCTGCGCCTTCATTTTCCGCGGTAATCTCCGCAAGTTCCTTGAAAACCCCGTCAGCTGTATTGGAATCTATCCTGCCCTCAGGATAAACTGTCACTTTTCCGTTTTTACTATCAGTCCTCATATGGTATACCCCTCATAAAAAACTACAGTAGTACTATTATTATACCATTATTCGGGTGTTACTGTGCAAGCCATCCATAGCACGTGATATCAATACTGTAGATGACGCCATCCTCACCTAAATCTATCTCATATCTGTTGCCTGACTGGCTTCTGTCGTCACCGGTCTGATCAAAAGGAATAGTATAAATTGCGATATCCCTGGTATAGTCGTAATTTGTAATATTATTTTTGTTCAAAAAGGTCTTAACCTCATTTTCGGTCATATCAGGATTGAGGCCGCCTGGAAACTCTATATCAACCGGATAATAGTCTGATTGATATACAGTCAGACTGGTCACAATAGTGTTCTTAAGGATGCATGCTTTATCGGAGCTGTTATAAGCCACAATGTAAATACGGCTGTCACCTTTATACATATCAATAACGCCGCCCTGTCCGGCTCCGATTGAATATGATTCGTCATAGTCGTACTTCCAGCCATTGTCCACAAGAACCTGGAGCGGTACTGGAAGGTTGTAAACTACGCCATTTAGCTTGAAATTACCGGATAACGGATCACATCCAAGTGATGAAGGCGCAACGTAATAGCTAAGATAGTCGGGAGCATCCGTGCTTACCTCTGTCTGCTCCAGATCAGTTGGTTCAAGCTCATTACGCACCGAGATTATCTCAACAATGTCATCATCGCCCATCATAATTGTTGTGTATTTATATGAGGACTCATCCTCATCGGCATTTTCCCCATAGTAGTAATATGCGTTATCATTCTCTCTGTCCGGCACTCCAAGAGCCTTTATAACGTCCCCTTTGGTGCTTATGCCGACAGATATATCTTTTCCATGAGCTGTTACGGGTACGCCCATGGTCTGTACCGTAGGTGTGTTGAAATCAATTTCAGTAATATAACAGTCTCTGGCTTCCTTAGCATCAAGGCTGAAGTTCCTGATACTGGTCATTACATGTGCTTCATCCCCGGGATAGTAGAGCCACATGCACTCAAGTCCGCCTGCCGGAATAGTTGTTGATGCATCCTGCTCACTGCTAAAGGACCAGCCGTCCTCCAGAAAGTCGCTAACTTTCTCAGGGAGCTGATAAGTAATTCTTCCAACCGTAAATGCAGAAATATCATAAGGATCACAGGATTTTCTGTCTCCTGAGGGTGTATTTGCCTGAAGCGTATTTTCTTCGGTTACTGCCGGTTCACTCGTAGCCTCCTCTGTGGGCT
The DNA here is from genome assembly GCF_000420905.1 of Butyrivibrio sp. AD3002. Classification (NCBI taxonomy): domain Bacteria; kingdom Bacillati; phylum Bacillota; class Clostridia; order Lachnospirales; family Lachnospiraceae; genus Butyrivibrio; species Butyrivibrio sp. AD3002. The sequence goes on from NZ_ATVV01000008.1 coordinate 30,106, forward strand.
CCACTGCCGGCTCCTCTGCAGCCTCTTCCACTGCCGGCTCCTCTGCAGCCTCCTCTATAGGTTCCTCGTCTACAGGTTCCTCTGCAGGCTCTTCCACAAAAGGTTCATCTACCACAGGTTCATCCGGTTCTGCGGGCTCTTCCACCGTATTTTGTCCGATAAGCTCTGCATCCTGGTTCGGAAGCTTCTCACTAAAATACTTTGCTGCGCTAAATGCCCCGAAAACTATAAGAACAAGAAACAGCACAGCTCCTATTCCAAGTACTACAAGGGCAAGTTTTTTGTTCCTGGCTGATTGTTCCCTCTCAATAGCTACCGGATCATAAGCATATGTCGTCTGCTGTGTGACAGGCTGTTGATTAATCGGTTTACCTGTCATGGGATCAAACTTATAACCGCTTGAATTTCCCGAATTAATGGGCTGACCCGTCATCGGGTCAAATCTTTGTTCACTCATTTTTATTTCCTCCCAAACTTTTTTCCCTCTCATAAAATTTTCATAAAATTAATGAGCATAGCGAGTCTATCTTACCACAAACATGGTAAAATAGTAACGTTCTCGGAAATCTGCGCACAAAAACAGCCGAGGTATTACTATGCAAAAAATTATGGTTGTAGATGACGAAGAAATATACCGTTACATTACAAAAACCATGCTTGAGAATGATTATGACGTAGTCTGCGCTTCTTCAGGTGAAGAGGCTCTTTCTGTTTTTGATAAAGAAAATCCCCAACTTGTAATTACAGATCTTCTTATGCCGCACATGTCCGGTTTCGAGCTTCAAAAGAAATTCAAGGATAAATACGGCTCAGGCGTACCCATGATTTTCATGACCTCGGATGAACGCGAGGAACAGGAGACAATGGGTTTCAGGGTCGGCGCTGCCGATTATATCCATAAGCCTTGCAGCAAGGACATTCTTCTTAGCCGCGTCGGGCGTGTTTTTGACAATATTCAGCATATGAAAAACCTCGAAGCTGAGGCCAGAACGGATCTGCTTACCGGATTATATAACAAGAGTTATGCTGAATCAGAGATCACAGAGTGCTGTAAGCACAGGTCCGGAGTCCTCATGGTTATCGACCTTGATTCCTTCAAACTGGTTAATGATCTCGTAGGGCACGATGCGGGCGATGAAGTTCTTGTGAGCTTTGCCGGAATTTTAAAAACCGTCATCAGGAATAAAGATGTCGTGGGCAGAATCGGCGGTGATGAGTTCATCATTTTCTGCAACAACATCAAGGATAAATTCATAATAGATGCCAAAACCAAGCAGCTTAACCGCATGCTGAAGGCCGAAGCCGAAAGAATTCTGGGAAATGAGGTGGATATTCCGCTCGGAGTCTCCGTAGGAGCCGTATTTGTACCTGCAGAGGGCACAGAGTACGGAGAACTTTTCAAAAAAGCCGATAAAGCACTCTACCAGGTTAAGCAGAACGGTAAACACAGCTTTTGCCTTTTCCAGTCAGATGATGCAAAGCCACTTCCTGACATCAACACCAACATCAAGAACAGTTTCGCAGTTCTTGATGAACGAGGCGAACCCAGTGGCTCATATGAAGTATCAAACGAGGCCTTTACAACTGTTTACCGCTATTTAAAGCGTTCAATTTTTAATTATAATTCTCTGGTTCAGTTTGGAATAATTACACTGAATTTTGCTGAAGGTATTGAAAGTGACCGGACTGAGGAAATAATGGATGCATTTGCCGGTGTTCTGAGATCATCCATGAGATTCAGCGATGTATTCACAAGAAAGGGTAAAAATCAGTTCTGGCTTCTGATTCCGGAGTCAAATCGCGAAGACTCGGTAAAAGTGGTGCTTGAACGTATCCTTAATAAATGGGCCGGAAATACCGAATCCCAAAACGTATCCGTAACATATGATATCGAAACAATAAAATGCCCTTAAGCTTGGTTATTTAAGGGTATTTTTCTATGTTTGAAAAGACCTGATTAAAATCTCCTCCAGGTGGAGATTTATAATCACCAGCTCTTTACCGGTATCTTCGACAGGAATTCTTGTTACCAGCAGACACCTCTTCAGATTTGCCAGCCTTACCGGCCATTTAAACGGGCAGGGAAGAGCAACTCTCTCAGAGCTCTCTATCTCCCCGTCAGATTCAGCACTTGATGCCTCTTTATTAAGTATAAATATAACGCATAAAAATAGCAAATTTCCCAAAATACATTACAAAATTAATCTATTTTCAAAAAAACTGATTAAATTTGTCATCTTGCAATAGCGCGTCAAAGTGATAAAGTGACTCTAAGTTATATTTAATCAGTTAATTCGAAGTGTTTTTATACGAATTACTGATTATGGGAAAGAGGTTTGTATGAATTTCAGGGATGCTTATTTAAAGGAGCTTCTTCGCAGATACGAAGCCAGCTTCGATATCACTGAAAATTTCAGTTTGGGGGACACTGATTACGCCGCATACGCACGGTTCTGCTCACTCAGCGAAAAGTATGTACTAAAAAAAGAAGCAACTCTCTGGTCCATCAAGGCATTTGAGCATGTTCTTTTTATAAAGGAAGACGCGCTGACAGAGGACACTCTTAATGACATCATGTCGGTCATCACGGATTACGCAGAACCTGAACTGGTAAGACACGGCGAGAAATATCCCGAGAAGGATCACATGTGCACATATCTGACTTTCGTGATTCTGACTTCCAAGACACCGGATAAACCATTAAAAAAGGCCATTCGAAAGTTCCGTTACGACAGAGGTTATCTTTTCAATTTCCGTGGACACAGCGAGGCTAGGCTCGCGGTTATTTCCATGGATGATGGTGAAGTAAGCACCAATTATTCAGGGCGCGAGCTGAAAGAACTGCTTTCGGATGTCTATAGCAAAACACATGTTATCTGTAATAACATCACTGAGGCTGCAACTGATCTGGATTATAAATCCGTCAGTTGACATATACCCTAAGGGGATTTCTAAGGAGGAGAAAAAGTATGAATGCAGCAGTATTACTTATTGTAAGTGTTGCAATCCTCGCTGCCGGTTATGTTTTCTATGGCGGCTGGCTTGCAAAACAGTGGGGAATCGATCCCAGCCGTAAGACTCCGGCTCACGAGCTTGAGGATGGCATGGACTATGTTCCCGCAAAAACACCCGTACTTATGGGTCACCATTTTTCATCAATCGCAGGTGCAGGCCCCATCAACGGTCCTATTCAGGCCGCAGTTTTCGGATGGGTTCCGGTTCTGCTCTGGGTTCTTATCGGAGGTATTTTCTTTGGAGGTGTCCATGATTTTGGCGCTCTTTTCGCTTCCCTTCGTCACAAGGGACAGTCTATCGGCGAAATCATTGATGATTCCATGGGAAGAACAGCTAAGAAGTTGTTCCTTACTTTCGGCTATCTGACACTTCTGCTCGTTGTAGCAGCCTTCAGTTCAATCGTAGCAAGTACTTTTGGTACAACTACCGCTGCAGGCGCTGCTGTTGAGGGTGCAACTCTTGCCGCAAACGAGTCCACAGCAATGATTTCATTACTTTTCATAGCACTTGCTATGGTATTTGGTTATTTTGTTTACAGAAAAAATGCCCCTGTAGGTGTTGCTTCTGTATTCGGATGTGTTGGCATAGCTGCTATTGTGGCTATCGGCCTTAACTTCCATCCTATCGCACTCTCATACAACGCTTGGATGTGGATACTTGGAGCTTACATCCTGGTTGCTTCAGTAACTCCTGTATGGATCCTTCTGCAGCCCAGAGATTATCTCAGCTCTTTCCTTCTCTACTTCATGATTGCAGCAGGTGTTATTGCTGTACTCGGTGCAGTAGTTACAGGCCACGGCCAGTTTGCAGTTCCCGCTATGGGAGATGCATCTCTTAAGGGAACCGGCGTATTCACAACAGGAACCGCTTTCCCTGCACTTTTCGTAACAATCGCATGTGGCGCTATCTCCGGATTCCACTCACTTGTTTCATCCGGAACAACCGCTAAGCAGCTTGATAATGAGAAGAACGCACGCCCCGTTGCATACGGCTCAATGCTCATCGAGTGTACAGTTGCTGTTATCTCTCTTTGTGCAATCGGCTTTGTATGGTCTGCAGCTTCTGACGGAACCTACGCAAGCCCCACACAGGTATTTGCCGGCGGTCTTTCAGCTATGATCGGAAGCTTTGCTCCCGGCGTACAGAATATCATGTACCAGATGCTTATCCTTGCAGTATCCGTATTCTGCCTGACATCACTTGATACAGCTACAAGACTTGCAAGATACATGTTCCAGGAGTTCTTCCTTGAGCAGGGCCAAACAGCAAAGGATGCTACCGGATACAAGAAGGTACTTGCCAATCCTTATGTTGCAACAGCAATAACAGTTGTTCTTGGTGTAAGCCTTGGTATGACCGGTTATACAAAGATTTGGCCTCTGTTCGGTGCAGCAAACCAGCTTCTTGCAGCTGTAGGTCTTATCGCTGTTTGCACATGGCTCGGTGCTGTAGGCAAGAACAACAAGATGTTCTTCATTCCTATGATCTTTATGCTTGCTGTAACTGTTTGCTCACTTTTCCAGACAATAACAGCTAAGCTTACTGCTTACACAACAGGTGCAGCAGATGTTTGGGCTCTTATCCAGGCAGGAATCGCCGTACTTCTTGTTGCTCTGTCTCTTGTACTTGCAGGCATTGCTGCCAAGGTACTTATTGCACAGAGAAATCAGAAGAATGCAGGCAAGAAAGACGAGAACGTTGCTTAAATCATTCGAATAATTGTCGTGAAGACGAAAAAAGGCTTCCCCTCATCCGGCACTTCGTGCCACCTTCCCCCCAAAGGGGAAGGCTTCGATCGGGGAAGCCTTTTTACTGTTATTCAGTTTTTGCCGAGTACTGTTTAACTGTTTTTATTTCTTTTCATAATCAATTACTTTTTGAGAAGCCATATCTCATATACTTCTCTTACTGTCCTCTTATTCTTTGTATCGTAGTATGTTACACGAAGGAATGTCGGATGAATTATTCCGTTTGTCTTTCTAACCTTGGTCTTGCTATTGTCCTTCTTGTTAACCAGGCTGTAATCTACTTCTGCATCCTCGCTCGTTGTACTGAGCTTTAAGGTCTTCTTATTCTTAATGGTTTTCCAGACTCTGTTTACTGATTTCTCTGACTGACCGTTTACAACATCATCTGTTCTGCCGTTTCCGTTAAGATCAACCTCTTCTGTGCCTTTATTCTTTGTTCCTTCCCATCCGTCATCGGGCTTATCTGCTGCAACAACCGCACTACTTATTTCGAGTTTTTTGATCTTATAACCCTTATTGGCAGTTACAACAAGTTTACCTTTTTTCTTTGTTGTGTAGTTGCCGGTTTTTGCATAATAGTTTCTATAATCGTCTCTGCCATCTCCGTCGGTGTCTTTTAGAACATTCTTGCCGGCAAAGGTAATTGACTTGATTGCTCTCGTATCAGCCTTAGCGATAATCGTAATGCTCTTGTTGGCTACAACAGCGCCCTGAGCGTTAACTGCGTTAAAATTAACCTTGTACTTACCGGGTTTCTTAGCATAGAACTGTAATCTGTACCATCCTGATCCCTTGTACATCTCCTTAAGCGCATCCCACTCAGCAGACTGCATGTTTCCATTAACATCTCTGTAAAAATATAATTTTTTTCCATCCACCTTCTTATAGTACGCATATTTCGGGCTTCCGGTATTTGTTGCTTCGAAAGAATCATACATTCTGAGTTTAAGATTCTTACTGCTTGACTTAAAACCTGTAAACTTTACGACATCCGGTGTGGTATAAATCGAAGGAATCTCCATATACTGACCTACATTGACGTAATAAACCTTCTTTTCGTTATAAAGAAGGCTTGTATCCTCCATCTTTCCCTCATCTGCCTTAAAAGTTACAACCTCATTTGTATCCTCGTTACAATAAGTGTATGTATCCGTCGCTGCATCATAATTCTTCATTATTTCCGCATTTGCACTTATCGGTGCAACCATGGAAAATGATAAAGCTGCTACAAGAGCGGCGGCCCCCATTCTAGAAAATTTCCCCATTACTTTTTTCCTCCTTTTTGGTATTGTCTATATGTTTGCAATTTTTTGCAACATAGGAACAATTCTAACATTTGCCAAAAAAATGTCAAGGATTTTTTAAGTGTTTTTTCGATAAATTGAAATATGTGTAACACCTTGGTAACAAGTTGGTCATCTAACACGCTGAATATAAACAAAGCCTTCCGCAGAATTTGCGGAAGGCCTCCAGTTATTAATTCAGTTTTATATCACAGTTGTTATTTATTCTTCATAGGTAAGAAGTGCTTCACAGCATCCTTCTATCTCATATTCTCCACTTCCTGCAGGAAGGAAAAAGCTATCACCCTTTTTGTACTCCATTTCTTCGCCTTCACAGCGTATTATTCCGCTTCCATCCACTATAAGTACATGAAGGAAGGATTCCTTTCCGATATTTCCGCAGAATTTGTTGCCAGTCTGTTGTGATGTAACAACTTTGTCCACAGTGAAATACTTACATGCAGCGATGTGACCGTCCTTAGGGTGAACCTTAGTAACCGGCGCAAGCGTAGTAACATCCATGGCTTTTTCTACATGTAACTCCCTCAGATTGCCATTTTTATCACGTCTGCCATAATCATATACGCGGTATGTTACATTCGAATTCTGCTGAATTTCAGCAAGAAGTATGCCCGCACCTATAGCATGCAGGGTTCCCGACTCTATAAAAATAACGTCTCCTTTTTTTACGGGATACGCATTCAGAACCTCTGTGAGAGTTTGGTTTTCAATCCTTGCCGCAAATTCATCCTTTGTAATCTCACGGTTGAACCCATAGTATATAAAGGCATCCTTTTCAGCATCGATAATGTACCACATTTCGGTTTTACCATACTGATTTTCATGCTCTTTTGCATATTCATCGGACGGATGAACCTGTAATGAAAGATCCTTTTTTGCATCAATGAACTTGATAAGGACAGGAAAATCTTTGAACTGTTCACATTTTGATCCCAGAACTCCCCTGCCGTTTTGCTGTATATATTCAGTAATGGTCTTATTCGCAAAATCTCCGTTCTCTATTACCGATTCGCTACCCGGATAACATGAAAGTTCCCAGCTCTCTGCGGTAACATCACCTGCCGGGATTTTTCCGAACTCATCCACAAGCTTGTTTCCACCCCACAAGTAATCTTTTGTGGCTGCTTTTAGCTTTAATATTGACATTTTTATCCTCTCTTTTTATTACATAATACTGAATTGGGAATTTTATTATAGTATCTTAAATCATATTTATGCAACTATTACAATTATGACTCTCATATTGTGATATACTGAATTAGAAATAATCAAACAAAGAAGGCGTGATGCTTTGAAAAAAATAAAAAAATTTCTTAAATGGATAATAATAGCACTCATTTTTATTGCTGCTGTTCTCATAATCGCTTTCAAGCTGTACACAAGCAGCTACTACCGCGCAGACCTGAGCATTACCGAGAACATTCAGGAATTACTTCGAAATGACGTGCACTCATATTCAACCAAAGACGGAGCGGTCTTTATCCCTCAAAAGCAGGAAATTAAGGCTGTTATTGTATTTTATCCGGGCGGAAAAGTAGAATATACCTCCTACAACGGACTTATGTATGAGCTTGCTGCAAGAGGATATATATGCCTTTTACCAAGAATGCCTGAAAACCTGGCACTGCTTAGCACAAATGCAGTAGACCGAATCACTTCCGGGTATGAGGAATTCAACAAGGAAGCTGAGGAACTCGACTGGTACTTGGCAGGGCATTCTCTCGGAGGCGTTGCTGCATGTGTTCATCTTGGGAAAAACCTCATCCCCGAAGAAGGCGGCAGTTCAGAAGATGTAACTATGTCTTCTGAGTACAGCGGAATTATTCTTTGCGCTTCATATCCGACGGAAGATCTATCAAACAGCAATCTCCGTCTCCTTTCGATTTATGGCTCGAATGACCAAGTACTCGATCGTGAAAATTATGAAAAGAGCAAGAAATACTGGCCTAAGGATTCCGAGGAGCATATCATTCTCGGCGGCATTCATTCCTATTTTGGAAGTTATGGTATCCAAAACGGTGATGGAGAGCCGGAAATCACCAATTATAATCAAATAACCCAGACAGCGGACATTATCGCTGACTGGGCCAGTCACTAACTCATATATATTTAATATCTCTTGCTATTATTATCTTAGATCCTTATCTGCTATGCCTTTAAATAGGAAAAGGAGTGCCGAACTTATAAGAATTCCTCCAAGAATATCTGTAAGCCAGTGTACTCCGCAGATAAGTCTGCCCACTACGGTAACAACCATAATTACTGCGCAGCAGATCTTCAGAAGCTTCAACAGCTTTTCATCTTTAATATAATTCCCAATTACCATAATTGTGCTGGCCATTACCACGCAGATGAGCATTGTATGCGAAGACGGGAATGAAGCTTCCGCTTCGGTAGCATCCGGCATTATTATCGGCCTGTAATTGATAATCACCTTTTCAAACAATGCATAAAGAGCTATAACCACCGCATAAAGGCATCCAAGCTTTATGATAACAGGGTCGACTTCGGTTATGCTTTTTCTTTTTATAAGTTGTAAAAGTCCGATCAAAGCAAACACAGCACACACCAGAAGTGCAAGAATTCCGAAAATCTCCGTTATTCTATACCATATGATATTTATTCCGAAAATGTTATGAAATGCAGTATTTATGCTATAAAATCCCATCGGCTTGCCCGTCTCCGGAACTACGGCAACATCCACATTCTTAACAAGAATAATCAGAATCAGCGCAAGAAGAGCAAAAACCCCCGAAACAACAAAACTTTTTCTACTTTTCATAATTTATTATATCTCCTATTAATTTTTAGTTCTATCCTGCAATTTTTCCTGCAGATTCTCATTTGCTTCCCGAAGCTCAGCTGCTGTCACATTTATGAAATTAGCCAATCTTCTAACCATTGACAGCTGATCATGCATCTTGTGCTCCTCAGGAACCTCTATCTCCTTATCTCCTATACCGGTAGGCTGCGACATAGCCTGTCCGCCCTCTCGCATTCCGATAGCCATAAGCGTAATATGATGTTCTATTATGTATTCACCCATACGCATGATCTCGCCACTTGAATAAAAACCACTTACAGGCGCAATCAGGCTGAATGGACCGGTCTCCTTATTAATCAGATATTTCCAATAGAGGCGTCTGACGCCGCAGGAATACAGAAATACTGCCTGTGGAGCAAAGCTTCTTACATTCCACACAAGGTCCTCAACATCGGATTTAATAACGTCAGGATCTCCGTAGGACAGGTTAACCTTAGAACCCTGCTTAATATCAGCCGCAAGCATTAGTGATCTATCCTCGGTATTGCAGGAAAACGGCATACGCAGTACTTCATGTCCATGCTGGTTGGACATAATCGGGAATTCCAAAATATTGGCAAAGAAATTCTCATCTGCCTGTATGTCCAGATATTTACTGTAGATATCACCTGCCGGCACCCCGTCAAGCTCGTACAGCCTCTTATCCTCTATCCTGGTTACGGTCAGATCTCTTCCGAGCGGCTTCCATCCGATAGCATGATGAATATCTATATGAAAATCATCACCCGAGTAAGTCACAAGAACTACGCCATGCTCCGACGTTTCAGTATCCCCGATAACCATTGTTACGTTTTCTTCAATCTTTTTCCCTGCACTACCTGCCCCAAAGATTTTTACACTTTTCTCGCACTTTTCAGCTTCCCTGAGAATCTTGGTACTGTTTATAGATTTCAAGGTCATAAGTATTTCTGCGGCTTTTATGCTATCCGTTACATCTATGCTGCGACAAATATCTCTTCCCGTGTCCTCTTCGCGGCCTTCTTCTGTTTCAAAAAGATGAACACCAATCTCTGTACTCTCAAAAATAGAAACAGCCATAACCAGTCCGTATTCAGCCAAATGGCCATCACAGATGTCCCCATTTGAACTGGTACCTGCTATATGTGCATCGGGATACATCTCTTTTATTTCCTGCTGGATTTCATGTATCTCTTCCCTGCCAAATGCTATGGTGTACAAGTGGAAAAGTATAGACTTGAACGACGTTCTCTGAGTATATGCATAGACCTCTGATAAAGCCTTGGTTACCTCTGATGCTGCAGTAAATTCATAATTAAATTGTTTCAATTGCATTAACCTCTGTCATAAGAAAATAATTTATCACGTCTAATATTATAAGGCAAACAAAACATATCTGAAATAGCTCTTTTAAGAAACACTTGTAATCATGCCGTTTTTGCCGCAAAGAAACGGATAACACAATATATAGTGTTTATAATTAATAAATTGCCTATATATTGACCGTCCACATTTTATGTGATACCTTATATGTAGTGGGTATTTAAGTTTTTTGGGGGTGTTCTTATGTATGATGTAGTAAAACGAGACGGTAGTATTGCGAGTTTTGATATTTCAAAAATATCATCTGCTATAATCAAAGCTTTTGTAGCTCTTGATAAGCCCTATCACACAAGTGTGATAGATCTTGTGGTTCTTCGGGTAGCTTCAGATTTCGAAAGCAAAATCTCAAACAATAAGATAACAGTAGAACAGATTCAGGACAGTGTTGAGAAAGTGCTCTCAGAATCAGGTTATTCCGACGTTGCCAAGACTTACATTCTCTACAGAAAACAGCGTGAGAAGGTCCGCAATATCAACTCTGCACTTTTAAACTACAAGGATCTTGTAAATGACTACCTCAAAATCAATGACTGGCGTGTTAAGGAGAATTCAACGGTTACCTACTCTATCGGTGGTCTCATTCTCTCAAATTCAGGCGCCATTACAGCAAATTACTGGCTGTCAGAGGTATATGACGAAGAGATTGCAAAAGCTCACAGAAGCGCTGCAATTCACATCCATGACCTTGCCATGCTATCAGGATATTGCGCAGGATGGAGTCTTAAACAGCTGATTCAGGAAGGACTTGGCGGCATTCCCGGCAAGATTACATCCGCTCCTGCCAACCATCTCTCCACTCTTTGCAACCAGATGGTCAATTTCCTTGGAATCATGCAGAACGAGTGGGCAGGTGCGCAGGCTTTCTCGTCATTTGATACATATCTTGCTCCTTTCGTGAAAATTGATAACCTTTCCTATGAAGATGTCAAGCAGTGTATCCAGTCCTTTGTTTACGGAGTCAATACTCCAAGCAGATGGGGCACACAGGCACCGTTTTCCAACATCACTCTGGATTGGACCGTTCCTACCGATCTTAGGAACCTTAACGCTATTGTCGGCGGAAAAGAAGTTGATTTCACCTATGGCGACTGCCAGCGTGAGATGGACATGGTCAACAAGGCATTTATCGAGATAATGATTGAAGGAGATGCCAACGGACGTGGATTCCAGTATCCCATCCCCACCTATTCAATAACAAGTGATTTTGATTGGAGCGAGACTGAAAATAACAAACTTCTCTTCGAAATGACTGCAAAATACGGCACACCGTATTTCTCAAATTATATAAATTCAGACATGGAGCCCAGCGATGTTCGTTCCATGTGCTGCAGGCTGCGCCTCGATCTTCGCGAACTAAGGAAAAAATCAGGCGGATTCTTCGGGTCCGGCGAATCAACAGGTTCTATCGGCGTAGTTACTATCAACATGCCCAGAATTGCATACCTTGCGAAGGACAAAAATGACTTCTACAGTCAATTGGATCATCTCATGGATGTCGCTGCAAGAAGCCTTAATACTAAGCGTCAGGTTATTAGCAAACTTCTTGAACAGGGCTTATATCCTTACACCAAGAGATATCTCGGATCCTTCAGCAACCACTTCTCAACCATTGGACTTATCGGAATGAACGAAGTGGGTCTGAATGCAAAGTGGCTTAGAGCCGACATGACAAACGAGAAAGTTCAGCAGTTTACCAAGGAAGTTCTCACCCATATGAGAGACCGTCTATCCGATTACCAGGAGCAGTACGGTGATCTCTACAACCTCGAGGCTACACCTGCTGAATCCACCACATATCGCTTTGCTAAGCATGATAAGGAACTTTATCCAGATATCATAACCGCGAACATGGCTGAAACGCCTTATTACACCAATTCATCCCATCTGCCTGTAGGCTACACTGAGGATATTTTCTCAGCTCTTGATATTCAGGATGAATTACAGACATTGTATACCTCGGGAACCGTATTCCATGCATTTTTAGGAGAAAAGCTTCCTGACTGGAAAGCCGCTGCCAATCTTGTGCGAAAAATTGCCGAGAACTACAAGCTTCCTTACTACACAATGTCACCAACCTATTCTATTTGTAAGGAACACGGATATCTCTCCGGTGAGCAGACTGTTTGTCCTATATGCGGTGCAAAAACCGAGGTTTACAGCCGTATTACAGGTTATTATCGTCCTGTTGCAAACTGGAACGATGGTAAGGCTCAGGAATATAAAGATCGAAAAGTATATGATGTAGCACATTCAACTTTGAAACGCGAGAATGTATCAGTTTCAGTAAAAACTGCCGCAGAGCTTGAAAACAACCTGATAAATATAAAAACACCCGATATGAATTCGGTACTTTTATTCAAGACAAAGACTTGTCCAAATTGCAAAATAGCCACTGCTCTTCTGGATACAGCCGGTGTCAAGTACGAGCTTATGGATGCAAATGACAACTCAGACCTTGCTCAGGAGCTGGGTATCATGCAGGCTCCCACACTTGCCATCCCCGAAGGGGGCGGATATAAGTTATATCCCGGAGTATCAGATATAAAGGGATGGATAAATCATACAAAGCAGAACACAGCAGTATAATCCTTATTCTATAAACCTTCTTCTACGATAAAAACTCCGGATCTCCGGGGTTTTTATTGTGTAATTTTCAAATTGCCTGCATATATTATTAGACAAGTGCTGTAATCTCGTATATTATTGAATGAAAGAGTTCTATGGAGGAGCAAAAATGGGGAAAAAATCCATCAAGGAAAACAAGAATATTTACTTTGAAAGCCGCGAGGAAGCAGGTCTCACAAGAGCACAGGCCAGTGAGCGTATCGGTTTTATCAGCGAAAGCCGCCTTGAAAAAATAGAAACCGAAAAGACTGCGATTCAGCCGGAAGATGTTGTTGCTATGGCAGAGGCTTATAAAAAGCCGGAATTATGCAATTTTTACTGTACACACGAGTGCAGAATCGGTCAGGATTCCGTACCTGTTGCCAAAGAGTCAACTCTCTCCGAGATTGTACTTGCCATGCTTTCTTCTCTCAATTCGCTTGACGAACAGAGAAACAGGCTTATAGACATCACTGCAGATGGCATTATCTCTGATGACGAGCTTCCTGATTTCGTTAATATCCAGAAGCAGCTCGCTCAGATTGACCAGACAGTAGAGTCTCTTAAGATCTGGATGGCTAATACCGTAGCAAATGGCCAGATTAACAAAGAGAAGCTGAATGCGCTTTTAGCAAAGAAATAACGCATAATTCTACAATTAGAGCATTAAAAATGGCATGTGAAGAATAACACATGCCATTTTATTTTACGTTTTTTATTCCAAATTGGCCTTATCCTGCATGTTTACTGCAAGTTCAGCGATTGTGCCATCCCTGAAGGGACTCTTTAATCCAACCTCATCCAGCATATCTTCATAGAACTTGCTTGCTGAAATCTTACAAAGATCAAGATAATGTTTCCAAGCATCCTTGTAATCCTTATCCATCCATACCTTAAATTGCATTGCGATTACACTTGCAAGTACATAATCGATGTAGTAGAAAGGTGACCAGAAAATATGTCCCTGCTTCTGCCAGAACCCACCTTCTGCAAAGAACGGATCCCCATCAAAATCGAGCCATGGTCTGTAGGTCTTTTCCAGATCCTTCCATACCTGTTTTCTCTCAGCTGGTGTCATCTCAGGCTTCTCATATACTATATGCTGGAATTCATCAACCATACATCCGTAAGGAATGAATGTAATTGAATCTCTTATGTGCATCTTGAAGTAATCATCTTTTCTGTCACCAAAGAACTTATCCATCCAGTTGTAGGTGAAATACTCCATTGACATTGAATGAATCTCTGCCGTTTCCATCGTTATATCGTTGTGCTCGGTAATCTCTTCATCTTTTGTCACATAACCCTGGAATGCATGTCCGCACTCATGTGTGACAACGTCTACATCACCGGCTGTACCGTTGAAATTAGCGAAAATGAACGGAACCTTGTATTTCGGCAAGAAATCCATATATCCGCCCTGTTTCTTGTTCTTTCTTCCAAGTACATCAAAGAGCTCGTTCTCGATCATAACATCGATAAATTCAGCTGTTTCAGGCGAAAGCTCTCTGTACATATCCTGTCCGGCTTTCATGATCTCCTCAGGTGTCCCGATCGGTGCAGGATTTCCGTTTTTAAAATAAACCTCGTTATCATAGTACTTGAGCTCTGTAACGCCAATCTCTTCGCGGCGTTTCTCCTGAATCTTGCAAACAAGCGGAACAAATGAGTCCTTAACCTGCTTTCTGAAATTCTCAACCTGAGGTCTTCTGTAAGAATTTCTCATCATACGGTTGTATCCAAGCTCGATGTAGTTCTCATATCCCAGTTCTTTTGCCTGTTTTGTCCTGTTTTTAACGAGTTTATCATAAATATCGTCAATTTCATCGGTCACAGACATAAAGTAGTCTGAAAGAGCCTTCCAGGCCGCCTTACGATCATCTCTGTCGTTACCTGTAAGGAATTTTCTCAGCAATGAAATATTGTACTCTTCTCCCTTAAAAGGAATCCTTGCAGAGGCAATAATATTGTCATACTTATTGATGAGGGCGTTCTCTTCCTGCATAAGCGGAAGAATTTTCTCGTCAATGGAAGCAAATTCAAGCTCCATATTTTTAAAAGCTACCTTGCCGATCTTTTCCTCAAGATAATCTCTGTAGGGCGAATTATAAATGAGCTTCTTGTAGTCGTTATCATACTGTGCAATAACAGGTCTGATTTCGTCAATATATTCCTGCTCCTTGGCATAAAACTCCTCTTTGGTATCCACATCATGTCTAAAGCATCCTATGGTCATATTGGTTCTGATATCGTTCATAAAATCATAGTAGCTCTTGTGGAGTGCAAATTGCTCCTCTCCACTCTTAGCGTCCTTACTGTCCGCCATCAGCTTTTCAAAAAAAGCCTTCACTTTATCCATATCTATGTGTTCATATGGCATCTCTGAAAATTTCATGCGTTTTTCCTCGTCTTTCTAAAAGATACTGCCCTTCGATTATAGTATTTTAGCCGCTATTTTACAAGGAATACTTAATTGTACGCTATTTGTTGCGGCGCGTGTTGATATATTGATGTTCTGATGTAATGATGTTCTGATACCGTATCTGTTAATACAATTTAGTTAATCTATATAATGATATTTAATAAACTTTTTATTATTCAGCCGACTATTAGCCTATATAATTAAAATAGTACTGTATTATCTCTCTTGTTTTTGCACAGAAAGGATGGGTAAAAATGGTATACAGAAAGATTATTTCCGTAATTACTGCCTTTTCGCTAATTCTTATGTCCGCAGGATGCTCAAAAACTGCCCAGGAAGCAGAACAACCTGCAGAATCCGGCACTATTACCCTACTTAACATAAAAAGCGAAGTAGGTTCTCAAATCGAGGATCTTGCAAAAGAATACTCCAAAGAGTCAGGCGTCTCTGTAAATGTCATAAATGTTCCCGCCGGCGTAGATGCACAGGCTACGCTTAAGGGATATTATCTTTCCGATCAGATGCCTGATATAATCGCTTGCGAAGCTTCCGGTTTCAGTAACTGGGATGGTCTTCTTGAAGATTTAAGCGACCAGGACTGGGTACAACGCACTGATGCTTCCTATTCCGATAGCACTTATGGCGTTCTGGGATTCCCCTATACTACAGAGGCTATAGGCCTTGCCTATAATGCAAACATCCTGTCCTCATGCGGAATTGGTCCTGCTTCAATCACAGGTCCGGAATCCCTGCAATCAGCATTTGAGACCATTGATTCTAAAAAGAACGAGCTTGGTCTTACCGCTGTAATCGGCTTTTGTGCAGAGCCAAATGATGTAGGATGGTCAGCAGGCAACCATATCTTTGGCACCTACCTTGACTCAGGACTTGGCAGGACTGATACCACTTATATTGATATGCTTAATGATGGTGGAAAAATTGATGATGAGCGTTTTTCAGCCTTTGCAAATATGATCAGCCTTTTTATAAAGTATTCTGATCCTGCGGTTCTTACGGAAAGCGCATACAACGAACAGGTTGCCAATTTTGCAGCCGGAAAATATGCTTTCGTAACACAGGGATCCTGGATAGGCGCTACAATGACAGGCGATTCTTCCGCAGATTATGCAGCTGCAGGAAACTTTGAGGTAGGAATGCTTCCATATTGTTTCTTGGACGGACAGGACACAATCCTTACCAGTGCTCCATCCTGGTGGGCCATTCCCAAGGAAGGAAATGTAGAAGAAGCAAAGGCATTCCTCCAATGGTGCTCCGAGGACTCCGGCCAGAAAATTCTTGTTGAAAGCGCAGGATTTATCAGTCCCTTTACGGACTGTAAATATGTAGCTTCTGACCCGTTCGCCAAGGTCATATCAAGTTATATTTCTGCCGGAAAGACATCAAACTGGCACTGGCAGAATATGCCATCCGGACTGGGACAAAATGGTCTCTCATTTGCTTTCTATAAATTCGCCACCGGAGAGCTGGATCCAGAAGGCTTTATAAATGAAGTCAAATCCATCACTTCCGAATGGTATTCAAAGCTTTAAGGAGGGTGGCAGAATGAGTAATAACACTAGTAACGAATTAAAAAATCCAGCTAATATAACAGTCAAAAAGAAAGATTCAATCTTGTTTCAACTTATGGCTCTGAATCTTTTAATGCTGATAGCTTTCATAGTTGTAATGAATCTTGTTATGTCATCCATGCAAAGATCCACAAACAGCAGTATTCAGATGTTTGGCTCAATGATGACCCTGACTCAGCATGAAGCGGCATTAAAATCCGATGTAATGTCTTTATACGATCAGACTATGGGATATATCGCTGCTGATGCTGTTGAAACAAAGGAAGCCCTTCTTCCGCAGATAAATGCCGTACGTTCAACCATTGAAAGCGATATAAAGGCCCTGAATGAAGATTTTGCTTCAGCCAATGATGAAGAAGCTACAACGCAGCTTGGAGAAATATCAAATCAGTATCAAAGATTATCGAATCTTATCGATTCCGCCATCGCAAAATGTGACGCCGGAGACCAGGAATCCGCTTATAAAATACTCTTTGATAAAGCCGAGATTCAGAAAATTGCAATCTTCCACTCCGCTAAAGCTCTTGATAACGCAATTTCATCTCAGTCGGACGCAACAATAACTTCGATGAATGCCCTCCTTGCATCCGGAAAAATTGTTGCAATGGTCGGTATGGCTGTAATTCTAATACTGATTATTATCAATTTCTTTATAAGTTATAAAAATATTGTGAGAAAGATCCGCTCTATAAGTGATGAAGTAAACAAAATCATCTCGGACATTGAGCAGGGAAATGGTGATTTGACCGCTAGAATTAAAACAAAAACTAAATCAGAGCTGTTATTTATAACAGGTGGTATCAATCATTTTATCGAGACTTTGCAAGGAATCATGCGTGATGTCAAGAATGGTTCACAGATACTTACTTCTTCTTCAGAAGAGGTTGCTTCTCAACTGAGGATGGCTGACGACAATGTTACAAATTCCTCAGCTGCCCTTGAAGAATTGTCTGCAAACATGGAGACACTTGCAGAAACAGTGTCATCTATTAATTCTAAAGTTAATAATGTCACAGGTGCTACAAAGGCCATTACAGATGAAGCTGAGAAAGGTACAGCAACGGCAATCGCTATTAAAGAAGAGGCTAATACGCTAAAATCTCGCGTAACCACTAAAAAAGCCGATGCCGGCAATCAAATGTCCGCTCTTTCCGAAACACTTTCTCAATCAGTTAAGGATTCAGAGAAAGTCGAACAGATCAGCGAACTTACCAATACCATACTTGATATAGCTTCACAAACCAATCTGCTCTCGCTAAATGCTTCCATTGAGGCTGCAAGAGCCGGAGAAGCCGGAAAGGGTTTTTCTGTCGTAGCAACAGAAATTAGCGCCCTTGCCGACAACAGCAGACAAACCGCTGCAAACATACAGGTTATAAGCAATGAAGTAACCGAAGCAGTTAATAAACTGGCTAAAAACGCTCAGAATGCCCTGGATTTCATCAATGGTACCGTTCTTGCAGATTATGATGAATTCGTTGATACAGGCGAAAAATATGAGCATACAGCCGATTTGATGGACGATATGCTTGTATCCTTCACCGAAAAAGCTGAAAATCTAAATGAAATAATGACTGAAATGGCAGAATCTATCCAAATGATAACCACTTCCATTCAGGAGAGTTCAAAAGCGATTTCACTGTCTGCTGAGAGCTCTACCGAGATTGTCGGCGGAATCAAAAAGATATCACTTGCTATCAATCAAAATACTGATGTTACCGAGCAGTTAAATGAAACAACCGAAAAGTTTAAATCGTTGTAATATATTATATCTTTAATTAATTATTTAAAGAGGTTATGAATATTCTCTATAATTCATAGCCTCTTTTATATATCGCATGTTATTATAAGTGCCTATCTAACTGCGTCCATCAGTATTTTAGCCAGATCGGGCTTATTCATGATATAGAAATGTATGCCGTCAACACCTCTGTTCTTTAACTCCAACGCCTGTTTAATTGCATAATCAATACCATATTTTTTCATTTCCTCAGGATTGTCTCCATATTTGGAAATAATAGATGATAATTCCTCCGGAACGGTAGTTCCCGAAAGGGTTACTGTGGTCCCTAACTGCTTTGCACTCGTAATTGGCATTATTCCGGCCGATATGGGCGCTTTTACACCCAAGTCATGTAATTTATCAATCAAACGATAAAAGTAGTCATTTTCGAAGAATAATTGCGATATGAGCACATCACAGCCCTTATCAACCTTTGTTTTTGTATTGTTTATATCCTCTTCCTCAGTTTTTGCCTCAGGATGCTTATGCGGATAGCATGCTCCAAGCAAAGTAAAATCCATGCCTTTTCCCTTGATATATTCAGCCATATCACTGGCATGGAGGAAATCGCGTGTATTGAACTGCTCATCAGTCATAAGCTTCGGTCTGTCGCCTCTTAAAACCAAGATATTTTCAATCCCAATGTCCTTAAATCTGTTAAGACCTTCCTCTAATTTTTCTTTACTGAAGCCTACGCTTGTAATATGCGAAACTACTTCTAGTCCCGCCTTATTCTTAGCGTAATCTGCAATTTCAACTGCCTTTCCGGCATTAGATCCGCCTGCGCCATAGGTTACACTGACAAAATCCGGCTTAATTTCCGAAAGCTGCTCAAGTTTTGTATAAATATTGTTAAATTCATCCTCCTTTTTCGGCGGATAAATTTCACATGATAATACTGTTTTGCCTTCACCGTAAAGATCCTTAATACTTCCCACTTCTTCCATCCTCCGTTTCTTTTAGAATGTATTGTATCATACTATTCATAACACCTATAAGTTTTTTCTCCCTAAATGGGCCATATTTTATCATTATAAGGGCATAACACGTGAAAGCTGCCAGGGGGCAGCCCGGCAGCTTTCTATATGGTTATCAAGCTTGCGATCCATCCTTTGATCACTGCAACGGTCCCTAAAAAAGGGCATAAAAAACCTGTTTCCATGTCGTTTCCCTTCCATGGAAACAGGTTGCTTTCCGTTGCTAATAAATATATCGGTGCATCTGTAAAAAATATTAGTCCACTTTTATTGATTTATTTTATTATTTATCCGATAGCCTTCTTAACCGCCTCTAATACACGGTCTGCCTGGAAAGGCTTAACAATAAAGTCCTTCGCACCGGCCTGTATTGATTCGATTACCATCGCCTGCTGGCCCATAGCCGAGCACATAATGCAACAAGCATTGGGATCCGCAGCCTTTATACCCTTCAGAGCACCAATACCATCAAGCTCCGGCATGGTAATATCAAGAGTTACAAGATCAGGCTTAAGTTCGTTATACTTGTCGATTGCGATCTTACCATTTTCGGCCTCACCGGCAATCTCATAACCACCCTTTGTCAGAATGTCTTTCAACATCATGCGCATAAAAGCGGCATCATCTGTAATAAGTACTCTCTTAGCCATTATGAACCTCCATATTTTCTATTCCGGATGTTTAATTTGCGCTCCGGTAAATCTCTCGAATTCATTTTCTATTTTATCATAAATTTTTCAAAAAAAACCCTAAATCGTCGTTCAAACAATTAAAAAATGATAAAATTTCGTTCCGTTTCGAAATAAATTCTAAAAAATGTATATATAAGCCCATCAAGACATCATTATATATAGTTGTATTGTCATCATGTTATATTAGAATGCACTTTTATTTCTTGATTGTCACTTTATTCTGCAAAAATTATCTATATTCATTCCTCAATTTCTAAAGAATTTATCTGGATTCCTTTACCCTTTAATAATTTTCCTTTTCTTTCTCCGCAATCAGGACATTTATATCTGTTTTCTTTGTCCGGATGATATGTATTTCCGCACCCTTCGCACTGAATTTGCACTTCGATCAGATTGGTTTCCAGCTCTGTATCACTCAAATTCGTTCCTTTTACTGCTTCCGGATAGTATTTGTGTAAATAATACGGCACAACGCCGCTCATCTCACCTACATCAACAATTATTTTTTTTACTTTCCTGATATTATTTTTTTCGGCTTCTTCCTGTACTGCATTAACAATATCTATGATATAGCTCAATTCATGCATTTTATCGGCCTCCTTAAATTGTGTATACAATATAAAAAATAATCCAATGACTTTTTCAGTCAATGGATTCTAAATTATTTTCGTTGTTTTTTATTAAATATCTATAGTTATTTGTGATATTGGCTATTTGCAATGCTTTTCAATTTAATAATATATGTTATTTATATACATTAACCTATTGAGTCAATATTTACAATATTAATATATATATGTATAAATATTAATCATTATCCTCTATATCGCTGAATATCATTATATATAACACATGATATATATCAAATTGTTTCCACAGTTCTATTATAATCTGCTTAATTTATATTATTTTTATAATTTCCAGAATAAACAGATATTTTAAATTTTAGTCAGTCTATTCTTTCCTTCATCTGATCTGGGCTTTTAATTTCACTTTATATGTCGAAAAATCAGGATAAAAACCCAGGATTTTTTCACGAAATTTTCCCTGATTTTTTTCTGTTTTACTCTCTATTTTTTTAGATTTTAAAAATGCATATATGTAATCAAAATACATTTATATAATATCATCTTTTTATATTATTATCAAGTATACAAATCAACATAATATAAATGTATATGCACATTTTTATATATTTTCATCTTTATATTTGCTCATCATTATTTACAAATACTATTACATATTGATGATTATTATTCTAAATATATTGTTTTATTTATATATTTATATATTTTTATTTAGATATTTGTACATCATATATTCATCATCTAATGATACTATTATATCATACTTACATTCTAATAATATAGATATATATCATGTAAACATAATATATTGATGTCTATATATATTGATACATTATGATGTCTATACCTAAATACATGTTTACATAACGATATATTTATCACATATTCCATTAATATATTTGTATCAAGTCATCATGATGTTATATCCAAAGTTACTTGATATGTTTACATAATGATGTCACTACATCATTTTTCCAACTTAATAACCATGTATTTTGAAACGTATATAATGTAACCAGTTCAGGCCAAGCTTACTACATATATACAAGTCATAACTCAATATATTGTATTTATTATTATTGTAGGTACTATATGTTGTATATATTTATATATCATGATGTCATTACATCATTGTAAAAAACGATCATTATTTGCGTGAAAACTCTAACTATATACGCCAAGGCTGCGTCATGGATCAACACATCACTGCATCAATATATAGTATGTTGTTTTGATGTATTGATGTAGTGTATTATCCACACCATTTTATATGTTCAGCATTAATTATTCTATATGACATCATGTTGTATTGTTATTTTTATATACATCTATATTATTTAAATGATGTCATGTTAGCATATTACATTATTCCATTTATATATATGTATCTTGTTACATTTATTTTATGATATACATATATACATATATATAAATATATTATTAGCAATATATTTATATATCTATATATTGTTATATCAAATAACACATATATCATTTTATATTTATCTTTACACATCTAATCAGCAATGTTACAATATACAATGATTAAATGTGATAAATGGGAGGGAATATGAAGACAATTTCATTTTGCAACCAAAAAGGTGGCGTTGCAAAAACAACATCTACTTATGCATTAGCATCCGGTTTGGCAAAAAAACGTTACAAAGTACTTATGATTGACTCTGATCCACAGGAAAATCTCAGCCAGGCTGCAGGAATTGATCTATATAACATACCTGCAGCTACATTATCTGACGTATTTAAGTCAGAAAAAGGGGAGCCCGGAGCAGATATAAATGACACTTTGATACCTATAAATAATAATTTAGACCTTATTATAGGAGGAATTGAATTTACTTCTGCTGATTTGGACTATTCAGGTGTTACTTCCAGAGAATTTATGCTTAAAAGAGCATTGAAAAAGCTAAATAAGGAATATGATTATTGTATTATTGATTGCAGCCCTACATTGGCCCTTATTACACAGAATGTACTTGCAATTACAGATAAGATTGTAGTTCCTATGACACCAGAGGCATTCGCAACAAATGGTGCAAATATGCTGTTTTCATGGATATCTGTCATGTCAGAGAGATTAAATAATCCTGATCTTGATGTAGCCGGAATCCTCGTAACCAATTGCAGAAATACCAATAATGCCAATATTTGGCTCGAAGGTATTGAAATGCTGGCAAAAGAGTATGAAATAAAGGTATATAACACCAAAATACACCAAAATGTCGCTGTAGAGGAGTCTCAGACACTTAATCAGTCATTATTCGAATACGCACCTAATGCACGTGCTACAAAAGATTATGAAGCATTTGTTAAAGAGTTTCTGAAAGGGGAGTCAAAATGAAAAAGAATTTGCACAATGCAATGGCAAAAAACTTCCAGAAAATGGTCAATGACCAGCCCATACAGGAGACACCTGCGAAAGCAGAAAATACAACAAAGAAAGAAACAAAAAAAGATACTGTATCTGACGTTATTGAAACACCCGTTATTGATGAAAAGCCTGTAAATAAGAAGGTTCCGGAACCAGAAATTGAACAAGTACTTCCAGAACCTGTACAGCCTGCTGCGCAGCCTGTACCTGCACAAGAACAGCAAATATCTGTTGCTACTCCTGTAGCTGCATCAGTTTCAACAAATGCTCAGACTGTAGTTCAATCCTCTGTACCAGTGCAGCCCACACAACCTGTACAGCCAGCTCAGCCGATTCAGCCTATACAACAGGTGCAACCTGTTCAACCAGTAGTTTCATATGTTCAGGAAGCGGCTCCTGCTATGCAGCCACAGATAGTATATGCAGAGCAGCCTACAGTACAGCCCACTACTGTTTATGAAAATGAAACAACAAAAGCTTCCAAAAATGTTGGACGTAAACCAATTCCTTTAATGCCTGAAGAGAAGAGTAGTGGTGTTCTACATATTAGATTAGGAGAGTTAAGATCATATGTTGATTTTATGACTCAATCCGGTAAAATATCTTATCAGCAATATATTAGTAATCTTATTGAACAGGATTATGAGAAAAATAAAGATTTGTATCTAAAATATAAATCCTTTATGGAACAATTAAATATTTAAACAACGTATGTTGTTAACAATATATATTAATTAACAACAAAATTCTTTATTAATTAATAACCTCGAAATGCCAGAAGATATGGGCCTTTCGAGGTTTTTTTGTCTAGAAAAAGGGCTTAAGGTAAGTAGTTATTTGGTACATGATGATTACTTAAATGGAATAAGATGATATAAAAATGGGTCATATAAAACAAAGAAAAAGTAAAGAATAAGTAGTAGTTAGTAGAAAATAGGGATTTTTAGAAGAGTTAATTAGTAGATTTTGGGATGATAAAAAAGAAAAATGGTAAAATCCAGTAGTTTTTAGGTAGATATATCATAATGTTTCCGGATCAGGCCTAAGCGGGGGAATAAGCAGCAAAACGCGTCAAATTCACAGTATTTCTATTATTGATCGCATATACTTTAATAACTTAGTAGAAAAAAGGGATATATAAATCCTTTTTAGTAAGTTTTTGGGGAGGTTTTATAGTAACTTCGATAGAAAAAGGGTACATAAATGTACAGTAAAGTAGATAAAATGAAAAAAAAGCGTTTTTTAGCCTAATTTTATTGACCGGAAAAAGATTAATATCAGAGTAGTTAGTAGTAAAAGGGGATATTTATGACCAAGTTAGTAGAAAAAAGGTATATAATTTGATTTATTTAGTAGTTTATGGGGAGATTTTATACTTTATTAGTAGTAAATGGGTATATATTTTATTTGGTACTCTATAAGTCAATTTTATAAATGACTCATATAGTCAACCGTAATTATCAATATACCGATAAAATAACATAGAATATAATAGAAGATATTAGTTAAGGGGTATATAATATTATCAAAAAGGAAGAAGTTTAATAAAATCAGGTATTTTTTGTTTACAGTGTGATATAATAGCTCTATAATAAGCTAGTATTAAAAAGGTATGAATAAAGACCTTTTGGGGTGAAGGAGGTTGTTTTGGGGCGCAAATCAAAACAGCAGATGGAAGAAGAAACAACTGCTATTGAAAGTTTTTTATCTAATCAGCATTACAAAAAGGCAAATACGCTGATCAATTCTAAAGGAAGATCTACACTTCTTGTCCAGAAGCTCTTTGCAGTAAGTATAGCAAAGGCAGAGCTTAATCAGGATAGCAATACACTGGAAGCAAATATATACGGAACTGACTTAAAGAAGATTTTTGGCGTTAAGGGTGGCTCTTTTTA
Organism: Butyrivibrio sp. AD3002; assembly: GCF_000420905.1. Classification (NCBI taxonomy): domain Bacteria; kingdom Bacillati; phylum Bacillota; class Clostridia; order Lachnospirales; family Lachnospiraceae; genus Butyrivibrio; species Butyrivibrio sp. AD3002. The sequence continues at coordinate 55,276 of NZ_ATVV01000008.1, forward strand.
TGAACATATAAAGGCTGCCATTGAGCCTGTGAAGTCAAAACCATCAATACTTGACTGGAGAATTATCTATTCCAATGATGATACCAGAGAGATTGAGGCCATAAATGTCATTACGGATGCCTCTTTCAAAAACGGAGTTCTGAATGTGCGCTATAACAGTAAGATTACTCCTTATCTGGCAAATCTTCAGAACAATTATACAGTTCTTAGTCTGGCGGAAGCTGTACAGCTTAACAGCGTATATTCATTCAGATTATACGAGATTTTGAAGGCTGAAATGGACAAACAGCGTGCTATTACAAGAAAAGAAGGGCCATATTACGTTCAGTATCATCTTACAGATTTGAAACTTCGTCTGGGAATAATCGACTCTCAGGCAGATCCTGCAATAATCAGCGCACTTAAGAAGGGAAATCCGGATTACGATGCTATAGAGAAGCAGGCTGACAAGCTGGATGGGGCAGGTAAACTTAAGACTTTTGGTAATTTCAAGAAGTTTGCTCTTGATAAAGCACAGAAAGAATTAAATGAAACCACCAGTATCTGGTTTGATTATGAACCGGTCAAGGCCGGAAGAGGTGGAAAAGTAGTAAGTATCAGATTTAAGATCGATGTAAATCCGAGGGTTAAGAATAAAAATAACGCATGTGATGATTTAAATCAGAAGGAAACAACTATAAATCCTGCACGTGAATTGGAGCTTATGGATCAGGTACAGGATATTATAGACGAAAAGATTAAGATTTCAGAGATCAGGTCTATTTTGAAGGCATCAAATTATAACCTGGATAAGATAAAAAATGCGTATGATTTATATTTGAGACAATCCGGTAATGTGGAAAATTTTGTTGGATGGATGATAGCGGCAATTAAGAATAAATACACATCAGCAGGAGTAAAGGCAAGTCCTATCGTCGGAGAATATGTGCAAAGTACTTTTTCCTATGAGGATATGGAATCGGAACTTCTTGATAATTTCTAAAGAAAAAAGAGCTCAAACGAGCTCTTTTTTTAATACATAAAAAAATATTGGATTAAATTACATCCGAATCAACCGGCTACAAGATGTGATTCCTGATAACCATTGATCAATGCTGCGATCTTGTTCTTATCGCCGATTACAGATACATATAAAGGCTTCAATAAGTTAAGTGAAAGAAGACCAATGATGGATTTGCCATCAATGTAGCTGTGACCGCTGCGAACATCGATCTGGCAAGATGAACTTGAATTCATCTGCACGAACTTAATTACCTGTTTTTTGTCTGTGAAACTGATTTTTACGTCTTTTGTCATAGTACAAATCGCGCTAATTTTGCGCTTCCCCCTATAGAAAATGATTAAAAAATACAGTCAATACGATAACATAAACTTACGAAAAGAACAACCACAAAATATAGCATATAAAAATTTAATAAATACAATATATCGGAAAGTAAAATGATATTATTGCGTCAAAATGTGTAGAAATTGCGAAAATTTGCGAAAAAAAGGCTGAATTCCATAAAAAAACTATAAAAACACAGATTATTCATAATTCGTGTGGTATATTGAATTTGGAAATAAAGAAAAATACAGAAAGGAATGGGCGATGTATATGAAAAAAGTGCTTTTTTACGGTGATTCGAACACATACGGATTTGATCCCAGAGGAATGATGGGCGGAAGACTTCCCGCATCAGAGAGATGGACAGATATATTGGCTTCAAAGGTGTATGAAGATTGGCGAGTTTTTGCTGATGGAATGAATGGCAGAGTAATACCGGATAATCCCTATTCCCTTTTATCTCTAGACAAGACAGTTTTGGAGAATAGTCCGCTTGATCTGTTTGCAGTTATGCTTGGAACAAATGATCTTATAAGCATGTCTCTTCCTGATGCTGAGACGGTTGCGACAAAAATGAGAGATTTTATCGAAAGACAGCTGGCAAGGACAGAGTTTATTGATAATAAAACCGGATTTCTTCTGATTGCTCCTCCAAGAATACTTCCTCATATGGATGAAAATCTGGAAGAGGCAGAGGCTCAGAGAAAGAGATTTTCTGCTGAACTGGATATAATTGCGCAGGAAGTCGGAATATTCTTTGCAGATGCAAGTGAATGGGATCTTGAGATGTCCTTTGACGGTGTGCATATGAATGCGGACGGACACAGGGTATTCGCAGATAAAATGGCAGATATTCTTCAAAACATCGATCTTACCCAGGAAAGACATGAAGTTGATGATTATGTGTGCGCTCATCTCGCGTGATAACCAATTGTCTATAAATTATAACATTATTTAATATAACTAAAATCCACGAAGTTATCGACTTTGTGGATTTTTTGTTGCATAATATAAGAGTGCATAAAGCATTTTGGAAATGCCAATTAATGACTAGTATAGTCAAAAACTTACTTAATTATAGCACGTGATATTATAAAAATAATTAGTAGTTTTGGGGGATGATAATTTAGCATTATGAGAGTTGAGGAGAGAAGAGTAACGACAAAAAGGGGTATGGAATTAAAACTTCGAACTCCGACGGCAGAAGATGCTGAGAAAGTATTGGCTTTCAGGAGGGATGTTGCCGGTGAGACAGTATATCTGACCAGGTATCCCTACGAAATTGAAAATTCCGTGGAAAAAGAGCGTGAAATCATAGGAAATTATTTAAGGGCTGAGCATCTTGGCATGATAGCGATTTTTGATGAGGATTTAATCGTAGGAGTCACTTCAGTAAGCCCTGTGGGTTTAAACTTCAAAACTCGTCACAGGGCTTCAGCAGAGCTTGTGGTGAGAAAACAATACTGGAATTTGGGACTGGGGTCACATCTTCTTGATCAGGCTATAGAGCTTGCTGAGAATTGCGGATATGAGAGATTGGAGCTCAGTGTTTTTGCTGATAATGCAAGAGCACTTAGATTATATAAGAAAAAGGGATTTTTGGATTGCGGTCAGATTCCGCAGGCTTTCAAAATGATGGATGGGACCTATCATGATGAGATTTTGATGTCCAAGAATTTATGGAGACACTAGTACGATGCGAACATCTTTTGCGCCGATGGAAGGCATAACATTATATTGCTACAGAAATGCTCATCACAGAATCTTTGAGGAGGGTATAGATGTCTACTATACCCCGTTTTTATCGATTTATAAGCATCATTCGATAAAAAAGAGAGATATCCGTGAGATATTACCTGAAAACAATTCTGAGCAGGGAATAAGGATAATACCGCAAATAATGGCAAATGATGCGGATGAGATAATTTGGGCATTGGGCGAGCTTCATTCGAGGGGATATGATGAGATAAACCTGAATATGGGCTGTCCGGTGGGAACAGTAGTAAGTAAGCACAAAGGTTCAGGAATGCTAGAGGACCCCGAAAGACTTGATGTATTGTTTGCAGAAGTTTTTGACGATAAGATAACAAGGGATATTAAATTTTCGGTAAAAACCAGGCTGGGACTTGTAAATCCGCATGAATTCGAAGATATTTTACCTGTACTTAATAAGTATCCCTTTTCAAGTGTAATAATACATCCCAGGGTTAGAACTCAGATGTATAAAGGACTTCCTGACATGGGGGTTTTTTCCTGGGCTTATGAAAACAGTAAGAATCCTGTAGGATATAACGGTAATATATTTCATGCAGAGGATTATCAACGAATCATAGGACAGTTTCCGGATTTATGCGAGGTAATGCTGGGAAGAGGGTTGGTTGCAAATCCTGCACTTGCAAGACAGATAAGCGGAGGATCAGGAATAACACTTCTTGAATTAAAGGATTTTATCCGAGAACTTGAAAACTGTTACAAGGTAGAAATTCCTGCAGAAGAATCAATAATGCATAAAATGAAAGAAATATGGTTTTATGTTGGAAATCTTTTGATACAGGAAAATGGACAAGCGGCTGAGCCCTATATACACAAGATAAGAACTGCAAAAAATATTGCGGAATACAGGAATGCCGAGAGGGCAGTATTCAAAAATTGCATAATAAAAGAGACATGACAACAATACATCATGATGTCATGCTGTATAAAAGGAGTATTTATTGCGGAATATCCTTCATGAGCATTTCATGTATGGCTTTTGCCAGGATTTCATCCGGTGCAGCTTTAAGCTTTTTGGCTTTTTCAGCTTCCTCAGGATGTGTTGGTATATCCGCTAATTCTTCTTTTTCCTTATTTTCTGCGCCCATATCGCCTCCTGATATAGAGTGTTTATATACTAATCATATCACTAAAATGGGACCAGAGGCACAAAAAAATGCGGTTTTCATTTTGAAAAATAGCGAAAAAGCGTATAAAAGCGTTGATTTAGATGATAGGTAGTGGTAGAATTTCTTTAGTTTCAAAATACAACCTACAAAGGGGGATAAAAAATGAATAAGACAGAACTTGTAGAAGCTATTGCTAAGGAAACAGGTCTTTCCAAGAAGGATTCTGAGAAGGCTGTTAAGGCTTTCATTGATGTTGTTTCTAAGACACTTAAGAAGAAGGATAAGGTTCAGCTCGTTGGCTTTGGTACATTCGAGACCACAAAGAGAGCAGCTAGAACAGGTAAGAACCCTCAGACAGGTGCTTCCATTAAGATTCCTGCTTCAATCGCTCCTAAGTTCAAGGCTGGTAAGGCCCTTAAGGATCTCGTTAACAAGAAATAATTCAGATCATGAGCTTAGACCCGGGGTGTCATTGGCACTCCGGGTTTTTCAATTTTTACGAGGAATAATTTATGAAAATATTTAAATCTTTTGTAGTTACATTGGCAATTGTATTGGCTATCGGAGGAATATATCTTTACAGTAAAGATTCAATTTTTAATACAAATACCGAGGAGACCGCGGAAACTTCCGAAGAGACGAATGCGGAAGGTGCGAAAAAGCCTGAGGAAAAAGGGATAACAGGTGCTATAGAAAGTGCCAAAAAGGAAGTAGTAAAAGGGGTTGCAAAGACTGTTGTAAACAAGGCTATCGAGGAATACGCAGAAAAGTCCGATTCGGAAGTTAAGGAAAAGTTGGAATCAATTACCGAAGAGGAGAAGGATAAGGTTTCTGAGATTATTTCCGAGAATATCTCTCTTGAATCGATGGGAGATGTGGAATCCTATATATCAAATAAGGATGTAGATGGTCTTATGGACTATGCACAGGACAAGCTTACAGCTGAAGATTATTCTGAATTGACCGGAATTCTTGAAAAGTATTCCGATGGTGTTATGGATCAGATTGACGGAGCTACAAATTAAAATATGAAAAATACAGAGGTGACTGCGGCGGATGCCATAAAGGTAAAGCTTCCGCTGAAAGAATGTCTGATTGGCGAGGCACATTTTTACAAAAAAGTAGCGATGGTTGTCTTGCCGATGATTATACAAAACACCTTGTCCAACGTTGTGGGACTTTTAGATAACATTATGGTTGGGCAGGTTGGAACACTTTCGATGTCAGCGGTTGCAATTGTTAATCAGCTGATGTTTGTATTCATGTTGTGCGTCTGGGGTGCTCTTGCGGGAGCAGGTATTTTCGGAACACAGTTTTTTGGAAAAAGAGATTATGAAGGAGTAAGAATCACCATGTGTTTTAAAATGATAGTAGCGCTGGTGATTTCTGTTTCTGCGATTATTTTGTTCAAAATAGCAGGAACAAGCCTCATTGAGTTATATATAGCAAAAGAGACATCTGCCGAAGAGGCTGCGGAAACAATGAGACTTGCAAGAAATTATCTTAATATTTTGCTTGTAAGTCTTGTTCCGTTTGGTATTACGCAGGTCTATGCAGGAACCATACGTGAATCGGGGAAGACCACACTTCCGATGGTTGCCAGCATGACTGCTATGATTATTAATTTCATATTTAACTACATACTGATATTCGGTCATTTCGGCTTTCCAAAGCTCGGGGTTTCCGGAGCGGCAATAGCAACTGTTATTTCAAGGTTTGTTGAATCAAGTATAGTAGTATTCAGAGGTCATCTTAAGAAGGCAGAGTACGAGTTTTTGAAGGGCTTATATAAGAATTTTCATGTACCTGTGCACATGATATGGCCGATATTGTCAAAGAGCCTTCCGCTTTTGGTAAATGAATGCCTGTGGAGTCTTGGACAGGCGGTTTTACTGCAGAGTTATTCCATGAGAGGAATAGAGGTAATTGCCGCGATGAATATTGCCAATACAATAGCACAGATATTTAATGAGGTATTTTTATCTCTTGGTAATTCAACATCCATTGTGGTAGGACAGGAGCTAGGAGCGGAGCATTATGTGAAGGCGAGGATTTATGCATGGAGAATGGCGGCTCTTAGCATAACAAGCTGCATAATTATGGGCAGTTTATTGTTTTTAGTATCACCCGTTATTCCTCAAATTTACAACACTGAGCCCGAGATCAGGAATCTTGCAACGGAATTTATTAGGATTGTTGCGTGTGTAATGCCTGTAAATGCTTTTGCAAATGTGTCATACTTTACATTAAGATCAGGAGGAAAAACTCTTATTACATTTTTGTTCGACAGCTGCTTTACATGGGCGGTAAGTGTTCCGGTTGCCAGAGTTCTTGCAGGATATACCGTGATGGCTGTGACCACGGTTTACTTCTGTGTTTGCGCATTGGAACTGATTAAGAGTACAATAGGATTTATACTTGTGAAAAAAGGTGTTTGGGTTAAAAATATCGTCAAAAATGCATGATGTATTTTAAGGAGGATGATATGGATATTGAAAAACCCGCATGGATTCTCAAGGAAAAAATATTCTCCGAGGACCATATGTTTACGCGCATGCTCGGTTACGCTATCGAGGAAAATCTCTCAGAGACCTATCAGGCTCTCTATTATGCCAGAGATAAACATGCCGGGCAGACACGAAAGAAAAGTCCCTATACGCAGGAGCATATTCCGTACATAATCCATCCTCTAATGATGGCCTGTCATGCGCACGCGATGGGAATAAAGGATGATCGGCTCCTTGCGACGATTCTTTTACATGATGTCTGCGAGGATTGTGGGGTGGCACCGGAGGAACTCCCTTTTTCAGACACTGTAAAGGAAGCAGTCAAGCTATTGACCAAACCGGTCGATTACAGCGGGACTGCTGATGAAAAGAAGAAATACTATGATGGAATAGCGACAAACGCCATGGCATCGATAGTTAAGGGGCTAGACAGGTGTAATAATGTTAGTGTTATGGCGATGGCTTTTTCTACCGAAAAAATGATCGATTATGTGGAAGAAACACAGGAATATCTGTATCCGATATTGGAAAAACTGAAATATGACAATCTTGAGTATAATGACGCTGTTTTCCTTATAAAATATCAGCTTAGAAGCATGTTGGAGACAATAAAGGCGTTTATTATAAAGTTAAATTGAAACACAAATCCCCGCAGATTAGTTGCATCTGCGGGGATTTTTAGAGGATAGAAAAAAGGAAGGATTAGCGATGGTAGTTTAGCCCATGATGGCTTCTACATTGTATTCCTTAACGGAAGGATCATGAGGAATTACTGTTCCTTCAATCTCAGTTCCGTTTACGATAAGCTTCTTAATACCCTTCTGGGCACCGTTGGTCTTAACGGAGATGTTATAAGTTGTTCCTCTGTATTTTCTTGTGAGCTCAAAATCACCAAAATCAGCCGGAACACAAGGATCAACGGATAATCCCTTATGTGTGGGATAAATTCCGAGGATATACTGTGAAATATTAACAAAGGTCCATGCTGCTGTACCTGTAAGCCAGCTGTTCTTACCCTGGCCGAAGAACTTAGCATCCTTACCGGCTACCATCTGGGAGTATACATAGGGCTCTGTGCAGTGAACATCACTGATTTCCTCTACGTAAGCAGGGCAGGTCTTCTTATAAATCTCGAATGCTCTGTCACCATGGCCAAGAACGGTTTCAGCGATTGAAACCCAAGGATTGTTGTGGCAGAAGATACCTGCGTTTTCTTTGTATCCCGGAGGATATGAGCTAACTTCACCAAGTTCGAGGTGATACTCTGTATAAGCAGGCTGAAGGATCATTACACCATACTTGGTATCAAGACGCTCTTCAACGCTCTTAAGTGCCTTCTCTGCGAGGCCTTCCTTAACACCGATACCTGCAAGTACGCAGAAGCCCTGTGGCTCGATGTAGATCTGACCTTCCTTGCACTCGTGTGAACCAACCTTGTTGGAGTGAGCATCATATGCACGAACGAACCATTCGCCGTCCCAACCTGCTGTGCAAACAGCATCGTACATCTTCTTAACTTCAGCACGAGCTCTCTCTGCCTCAGCGTTGTCACCCTTAAGCTCGCATAACTGAGCGTACTCTTCACCGTATTTTACAAACATACCTGCAATGAAAACTGACTCGGCAACGGGGCCTTCGCTGGGACCAAAAGTCTGGAAGGATTCACCGGGATGTGCTGAGAAGCAGTTAAGGTTCAGGCAGTCATTCCAGTCTGCACGTCCGATAAGAGGCAAATCGTGAGGACCCTTGTGGTTAACGATGTAGTCGAAGCTTCTCTTTAAGTGGTTCATAAGAGGTGTTGCAACGCTCATATCATTATCAAAAGGTACTGTCTCATCAAGGATTGACATATCACCTGTTTCTCTAATATATGCGCTGGTACCTGCAATCAGCCACAGCGGATCATCATTGAAGCCTGATCCGATATCGGAGTTACCCTTCTTTGTAAGGGGCTGGTACTGGTGGTATGCACTACCATCTTGGAACTGAGTAGAAGCGATATCAATGATACGCTCTCTTGCTCTGTCGGGAATGAGGTGTACGAAACCAAGAAGATCCTGACAAGAATCTCTGAAGCCCATTCCACGGCCGATTCCGGACTCGTAATAGGAAGCAGAACGTGACATATTGAATGTAACCATGCACTGATACTGGTTCCAGATATTAACCATGCGGTCAACCTTTTCATTACCGGATTTGATGTGGTAGATGGAAAGAAGGTTGTCCCAATATGTATTAAGCTCAGCAAGAGCCTTCTCTACATCAGCATCTGACTGATATTTTGCAAGGAGATCATTTGCACGCTTCTTATTAATGATTCCGTGAGACTCCCATTTCTCCTCCTCAGGATTCTCAACATATCCAAGGATGAAGTTGAAGGTCTTGGTCTCGCCGGGAGCGAGTGTGATGTCAATCTGGTGTGCTGCGATCGGAGACCATCCGCTTGCAACGGAGTTTGTGAGCTTTCCTGCGAAAACAGCGTCCGGATGATCGGGGCCGTTGTAAGCGCCAAGGAATGCATCACGACTGGTATCGATGGCATCAACCTTAGTATTTACGGAATATACTGCATAGTGATTGCGTCTCTCACGATATTCTGTTTTATGGAAAATTGTGGAATCAACGATCTCTACTTCGCCGGTACTTAAGTTACGCTGGAAGTTCTTCATATCATCATCAGCGTTCCAGAGGCACCACTCAACATATGAGAAAAGCTGAATCTTCTTCTCGGAAGAGCTGTTGTTTGTAAGCTCAACGTGAGAAACCTCACAGGTATCACTCATAGGAACAAATGTAAGGACAGAAGCCTTAACACTGTTCTTCTCAGATGTGAACTTACTGTAACCGATACCGTGACGGCACTCGTAAGAATCAAGCTCAGTCTTTACAGGCTGCCAGCCGGGATTCCAAACAGTATCGCCATCCTTAATATAGAAATATTTACCGTTATTATCATAGGGAACGTTATTGTAACGATATCTTGTAAGACGAAGGAGCTTAGCGTCCTTATAAAAAGTATAACCACCGCAGGTGTTAGATATAAGAGTAAAGAAATCCTTATTGCCAAGGTAGTTGATCCAGGGCAAAGGAGTTTTGGGTGTAGTGATTACGTATTCGCGGTTTTTGTCATCGAAAAATCCGTATTTCATCGAAAATCCTCCTAAAAAATCTTAAACGATTAAGCGTTATTTGCTATTGTTGATTATATAGGGATTTCTCATAGATTTCAAGAAAAAAAGGAAATGCGCAAAATGCGCGTTTTCGCAAAGGTTTTCGTTAAAAATGGTCTTTTTTAGCGATTTTATGATCATTTTTAGAAATATTAATAAATTCTTAATATTTATTTTTGTAAATTTGTTACAAAAAGATACAATGTGCACAACAAAATATAAATTTGATATTGATTTAATGGAAAATGTGTTGTATATTCAATTTACGAAAACGATTTAGAAATTTTAAGGGGGATAGATGGCAGCACGTAAGAGAGTTTCATTAAAAGATATAGCAGCTGCGTGCAAGGTATCTGTCGCAACAGTTTCAAAAGCGTTAAACGATCAGGCAGACATCGGACAGGAGACAAAGGATTACGTTCGCAGGACTGCCGAGTCGATGGGGTATTTTCCTAATTTTGCTGCAAAAGCACTAAAAACAAACAGAACCTATAATATAGGACTTTTGTTTATGGATGATTCCCAGAGCGGATTAACTCATAACTATTTTGCCAGAGTTATTGAGAGCTTTAAGAAAAAGATAGAAGAAAGGGGATATGACCTTACTTTTATCAGTAATAACAGAAGCTCACAGGGATATATGTCCTATCTGGCACATGCAAGATACAGAAATTTTGACGGAGTGGCTATAGCCTGTGTGGATTTCTACAATCCGGAGGTTGAAGAGCTTGTAAGAGGAAACATACCGGTTGTTACGATTGACCATGTTTTCAACGACAGATCAGCCATTGTATCCGATAACGTTATGGGCATGAAGGACCTTCTCACATATATATATGAGATGGGTCACAGGAAAATAGCTTACATACATGGTACAGATTCAGCGGTTACACAGAGCCGACTTAAAAGCTTCTATAAAACGGCGATGGATCTGGGGCTGGAGATTCCGGATGAGTACATCCTGGAAGTGGAGTATCGTGATACCGTAGGCGCGCAGAGAGCGACGGAGAAGCTTTTGGAATTGCCGGACAGACCGACATGCATATTGTATCCGGATGATTTTTCATCCTTTGGAGGCATAAATGCAATAAAACTCAAGGGTTTAAAAATACCGGATGATATTTCAATAGCAGGATATGACGGAATCGATATTGCGATGAAGTACAATCCGCAGCTCACAACAATTGTTCAGGATACGGATTTATTAGGAAGAAAAGCAGCCGAAAAGCTCATTGATTCCATCGAGAATCCAAGAACCACACTCAGTGAACAGGTAATTGTTCCGGGGCACCTGAACGAAGGAGAGACTGTAAAGCGTCTCATTTAATAAAGATTTAGAACGGCAAAAGCTGTTTTAAATAAATAACATTCATTTCATTACTTTTATGAAAAGGGAGGTAAAATTTCATGAAAAGAAAGATACTTGGTGTATTGCTTTCTACAACAATGGTTGCAGGAATGATTGCTGGTTGCGGTGGCAACAGTTCAGCACCTGCTACAAGTGAGCCCGCAGCTGAGGAGCCTGCAGCTGAAGAGACAGCTGAAGAGCCCGCTGCAGAGGAGACTGCTGAGGAGCCTGCAGCTGAGGAGACAGCTGAAGAGGCTACTGAGGAAGCAGCTGAAGAGACAACTGAAGAAGTTGCAGCAGATGAGGGTAAGGTACTCAACATCTATGCTTGGAACGAAGAGTTCAAGTCAAGACTTACAGATCACTATAAGGGATATGAAGAGGTTGACGCTACACACGGTAAGATCGGTGATGTAGATGTAGTTTGGAACATCACTCCCAGTGATGACAACGCTTATCAGAACAACCTTGATGAGACACTTCTTAAGCAGGCTGATGCAGCTGATGATGACAAGATCGATCTTTTCCTTGTTGAGGCTGACTACGCTCTTAAGTATGTAGATACAGATTACACAATGGCACTTGCAGATCTTGGTATCTCTGATTCAGATCTTGCAGATCAGTACACATATACACAGTCAATCGTAACAGACAGCAACGGTAAGCTTAAGGGATCTTCATGGCAGGCATGTTCTGCAGGTCTTATCTACAACCGTGACATCGCTAAGGAAGTTCTTGGAACTGACGATCCTGAAGAAGTTCAGGCAGCTGTAGCTGATTGGGATAAGTATGTTGAGACAGCTAAGAAGGTTCAGGAAGCTGGTTACACAATGTGCTCTGTAAACGACACATATCGTACATATTCTAACAACGTATCTGGTAAGTGGGTACAGGATGGCAAACTTGTTATCGATGATAACCTTATGAACTGGGTAAACGACTCTAAGGAACTTGTTGATGCTAAGGCTGAGAACACATATGACCTTTGGGGCGATGACTGGGCAAAGGGCAAGACTCCTGATGGAAAGATCTTCTGCTACTTTGGACCCGCTTGGTTCTTCAATTTCTGCCTTGATGCTGATCAGGATGGCACAGTAGCTAACCAGGGTGGTTGGGGTTACTGTGAAGGTCCTCAGGGTTACTTCTGGGGCGGCACATGGATCTGCGCAGCTACAGGCACAGACAATGCTAGTCTTGTAAAGGATATCATCCTTACAATGACAACAGATAAGGACGTTCTTAAGGAAATCGCACAGCAGGATGCTGACTGTGTAAACAGCAAGACAGTTCTTGGCGAGCTTGCATCTGATGATTCAGGTAACCTTGCTCTTCTTGGCGGACAGAACCCTTATGCACAGCTTGCAGCAGGTGCTGAGACAGTAGATCTTTCAAACCTTTCAGCATACGATCAGGGATGTAACGAAGAGTTCCAGAACGCAGCAAAGAACTACTTCGAAGGCAATGCAACTCTTGACGAGGCACTTGATATGTTCAAGAAGGCTGTAGTTGAGAAGTATCCTGAGGTTACAACAGACTGATATAAATAATAAAGGCAAAAAGCCTGTGAATTAGATTATGAGGGGATTAGCAGGGCGCATGGAGTTTTCCAATGCGCCCTGTATAATGAATATCTTTAATCTGACATTTACGAAACGCCCCAATAGATGATTTGGGAAGAGATAGAAAAGGGGAATGCTTATGAATAAAAAGAGTAAAGTCGTAAGCTACAATAAATGGGGATACATTTTCCTTATTCCTTTTATTGTTGTTTATCTTGTTTTTCAGATGGTACCGCTTGTAACTACCGTCTACAATTCTTTCTTTGAGAATTACCGTTCAGGTCTTACACAGATTGGACCCAACTTTGTGGGACTTAAGAATTATGTAACTATTATTACAAATGGCGATCTGCCGACTTATCTTAAAAACACTTTGATAATGTGGGTTATGGGCTTTGTGCCTCAGATTCTTTTGTCGCTTCTTCTTGGTGCATGGTTCACGGATCCGTCACTTAGACTTAAGGGACAGGCATTTTTCAAAACAGTTATTTACATGCCCAACCTGATCATGGCATCCGCATTTTCAATGCTGTTCTTTACATTATTTGCTAATACAGGACCGATCAACTCACTTCTTTTACAGCTTGGAGTGATCAAAGAGGCATATCAGTTCATGTCTCATGTATGGTCTGTTCGCTCACTTATTGCATTCATGAACTGCGTTATGTGGTTTGGAAATACGACAATTCTTCTGATGGCCGGAATGATGGGTATCGACCCTTCACTCTTTGAGGCAGCTCAGGTTGACGGAGCTACAGCTACTCAGATTTTCTATAAAATAACATTACCGCTGCTTAGACCTATCCTTGTTTTCGTTATGATCACATCACTCATCGGCGGACTGCAGATGTTCGATGTTCCTCAGATTTTGACAAACGGAACAGGTGATCCGATGCGTTCATCAATGACTCTGATCATGTATCTGAATAAGCATCTGTTCAGTAAGAACTATGGACTTGGTGGTGCACTTTCAGTATTTATGTTCATCATTACCGGAATTCTCAGCCTTATTGTATTTAAGTTCACAGCTTCCGGTGAGACAAAGAAGAAACACTAAAATAGAGCATTTGCTTTATTATCATTGATTTAGAGAGGAAAAGAATATGGCAGCTGATTCAAGTATGGCTTTAGAAAATAGAAGCCTTATGGCGGGACAGAAAGAGAATGGTGCTTCTGTTCAGGTCAGAAGAGTAATTTCATATGTTGTGCTGATCCTGGTATCTTTCCTGTGCTTATTCTGGTTCTATGTGCTTTTCATTAACTCAACCAGATCACATCAGGAACTTAGTGCAGGCTTTACAGCAATTCCCAGCACACATCTTATTGAAAACTGGACAAACCTTAAAAATGGTACATTGCCGATTTTTAACGGTATTTTCAACTCGCTTTTAATAGCAGTTGTTACTGCAGTATTATCAACATATTTTTCAACAATGACTGCTTATGCTATTCATGCATATGATTTTAAATTGAAGAACTTTATGTTTACTTTCATCCTTATGGTCATGATGATTCCCGCACAGGTAACTGCGCTCGGTTTCTTACAGTTGATCGGAAAGATGGGACTTGATGATTCATTTATTCCGCTGACAATTCCTGCAATTGCTGCTCCTTCCGTATTTTTCTACATGAAGCAGTATATGGATTCAACTCTTCCGCTATCACTTATTGAGGCTGCAAGAATTGATGGATCAGGTGAGTTCAGAACCTTCAACAGTATTGTATTACCTCTTATGAAGCCCGCTATTGCGGTTCAGGCGATCTTTACCTTTGTAAGTAGCTGGAATAACTACTTCACACCTGCACTTGTGCTTCATACAGATACCAAGAAGACACTTCCTATTCTTATTGCACAGCTTCGTGCAGCAGACTGGCTGAAGTTCGATATGGGACAGGTTTATGTAATGATTGCATTCTCAATCTTCCCTGTAATTATTGTATATCTGCTCCTTTCAAGATACATCGTTGGTGGCGTCACTCTCGGTGGTGTAAAGGGTTGATATAAACTTTATACTTACTCTTTTTAAATAAGCGTTAGTAAAGGAAAACCACGGCATGTTATGTGCCGTGGTTTTCTGCATGTGCGCCTTGCGGCGCACTGTTTTATGTATTTTGTAACAATATATCAATGTAACATCTCAAAACTCTTCAAAGAACCACTGCCGCTTCCTACAAAGGTGAGGTACAGAGCGTTAACTCCGGTTATGGGAGCGAAGCTGCAGGTTCCTTCTTTCCAGATATTCTGGGAATCAACCTTGATTTCTCCGAGGACTTCTCCATCCCATTTTGTTTTCACCTGGACAACTCCGTTGAAATAGCCTCTTGTTTTGATTTTAAGGCCTGTTACAGCCTTCATATCAAAGTATTTGAAGCCCGCTGTGGAATTATTGCAAAACTGTCTTATATAGCCGATTTCGGGATCTCCGTCGCCGCCATCCTGAACAACCCTGGGACCTTCGCCGCCAACGTAGATGTCATGCTTTTCCGTAAACAGATTGCAAGCTATATATGCGGGATATTCGCCTACATCGGATAAAGGTCCGCCGTTAAGGCCGCAGGAGGTTATCTCCGCCTGAATTATGCTTCCATCAGGCTTAAATTCAAGCTTTTCAGCGCATCCCTGTCTGGAATACCAGGTGTTATTTGTATGTCTGTGATAGAAGATATACCATGAATCGCCGATTTGAACCATGCTTCCGTGGTTATTTGCACCTGATGCCATGGACATATCTGCTTTTTTGTAAGAATCGATATGTAAATCACAGTTACTTACAATAACACCGCCATAGGTAAACGGTCCCTCGGGACTGTCGGAAGTAGCGTAGCAGAGCTCATGCATTACTTCTGAGGAATAGATAAAGTAATATTTTCCGTCTTTTTTCCTTATAGAAGGTGCTTCGAAGAAAGCATGTCCTTCATATTCAGTTCCTTTGCTGTAGCAGCTACCGGGAGCAACGATTACGGGAGCTTTTTCTACTGTAAGCATGTCCGGACCAAGTACTGTCAGCATAGCACCGTGTCTGGATTTATCACCATGTCCGCAGAAGCCGGTGAAGAGATAAGTCTTATCGCCTTCTGTAAGTACTCCGGGATCAAACTGAGGCTCGTCGCCTTCTTTATCGCCGAGTTTTGTTCCGTCCGGATAGTGAACATATCCGAGGAATTCATATTTTCCTGCGGGAGTATCGCACACTGCAACAGAAACGATTGATATTTTATCAAGTACATAGTATAGGTAATATCTGCCATCGGGGCCCACAGTCACGTCAGGGGCATAGAGGCACATGTGGCCGTCCTTGTTGAGCGGATCAGAGGTCTTTGGATAGATAACTCCTTCGTAGTGCCAATCTCCGAGATTGGCAACTGGAGCGGACCAGCATACATAGTCGCCTAGGCAGAAAGTCTCGCCATTATACAGGTCGTGTGAACCGTATACATAGACTCTGTCGCCGAATACATAAGGTTCTCCGTCCGGAATGTATTCCCAGGAGGGAAGATAGGGGTTAACTGCCTGCTTTTTACCTGTTATTCCAAGTCTTATGCCGCCTTCCTTTTGAGGAGTGGCACCTCTGCCATCAAATACCATCTCAGCGCGATTTTTATCGGTGTAGGGCTCCCATACGGGAAGATCTTCGCCGTCCCATCCTTTTCCGTTAGGATCGCCGGTTTTAATAAAGTTGGCAAACATATCGCACATTTTTCTTGCGAGTTCAAAATGTCTTCCCTCAAAGGGTCTCCAGCATTTTCCAAGAGACTCAAAGAAGAACCAGAGGTCTACGGAATGGAAGGTTCCGGGGGTGTCATCGCCCGGGATATCGGGATCAAATCTGTAATAGTAGTGATTCTGATTTCTGCCGTTTTTCTCTGCATCAAGGAAGACAGTCTTAACAGACAGCTCTACGCTGCTTTCGCCATCGATCTGGAACTCGTCTGTGGTATTTCCGGAAATAACCGGTACCGGAGCATTTCTTCCCTCAAGGAACTTTACGGCAGGATCCTCCTTGCAGAATATGCCGTCCTGAATAGGGAACATGCGGGGATGAGACTGCGCAAACTCACCATATTTTTCTCTGAGAGTAAAGACATCAATTTTTCTTGCTTCTTCAAGCGTTTTTACTCCGACAAATTCAAAGAATTCTTCACCGAGCTTCTCAGCCTTAGGCAATTCAAGGGGTTTAAAAATATCATCTGTCATTTTTGGATGATGAATCATGCCGCTAATAACAACGGCACCCTTGATTTTGTCGAAGTTATCATCGCATGCGAGTTGGTGCATTGTGCTGCCGCCACCTGCAGACTGACCTGCGATAGTAATCTGATTGGGATTTCCGCCAAATGCGGCAATGTTTCTGTAAACCCACTCGAGACCTGCTTTCTGGTCGAGAAGGCCGAAGTTTCCGGGAGCATCCGGTGCTTCCTTCGTTATCTCCGGGTGAGAGAGGAAGCCAAGGTGATTTAAGCGATAATTAACGCTAACAACAACGATTCCGCGTCTTGCTAGCTTTTCGCCATCGAATTCCATCTCAGCTGTGTAGCCCCACTGAAAACCGCCGCCGAAGTACCATACTAGTACGGGGAGCTTTTCGTCTGTCTTTTTTGCAGGAGTCCATACATTTAAGTACAGGCAGTCCTCATCCATCGGAATTTCGGGATCAACGTGCCACTCTCTGCAGTAAATGTCGGTTCCAAGGCCCGGGGTATCCTGCACGGAAATGGGGCCGTATTCATAGGCGTTTAGTGTGCCTTCCCAGTCTTTGCAGGGCTGAGGTGCACGCCATCTGTTTTCGCCAACAGGCGGAGCAGCGAAGGGGATTCCCTTGTAAACGGTTATTCTGGGATCTGAGCCCGGAAGGCCTTTAACCGCTCCGTTTTCAACTTTAGTCTGTCTAAGCATTTCTTTTAATCCTCCATTTAAAGTTTCCTACTTTATACCTATTCTCTATTTTGATTGTAGCTATATTGGATTTCCGAGGTCTATGCGAATCTTGCTTTTTGTTTTCTAAAGATTGCTATGCACTACGCAATTTATGCAAAAAAATCAGCAATTAGTTTGTGGAAAGTAATGCCTGTTATCAATAAAATTTATTGTAGATTGGTATAAATATAGGGATTTGCGGTTTTCGCAAGATTTGGGAGGCAGTAATGCAGGTTTTAGAAGAAATGAACATGAAGGAAGTTTTTGCTAATATAAAACTTTCTAAAGCGGTAAAGGGTCTGTCTGAGCATAACCCGGTTATGACGCAGAGATTTGGTGCAGATCCGTATGCGCTTGTTTACGACGGAAGGGTTTATCTGTATATGACAGGAGATAAGCCTATGTATGATGCTGATGGCAAGCTTTTGGAAAATACATACAGCAATATTAATACAATATGTGTTGTATCATCCGAGGATCTTGTGAACTGGACCGATCATGGTACTGTCTATGCGGCATCAGAGACCGGTGCGGCAAATTGGGGTGCTAATTCTTGGGCTCCAGCTGCGGCATATAAAAATATTGATGGAAAAGACAAATTTTTCCTTTATTTTGCAAATAATGGAAATGGAATAGCAGTTCTGTCCGCGGACAGTCCGGTAGGTCCGTTCACGGATCCTATTAACGGGCCGCTTATTTCCAGACAGACACCTAATTGCGCGGAGGTTACATGGCTTTTTGATCCCGCAGTTTTAATGGATGATGACGGAAGCGCTTATTTATATGTAGGAGGCGGTGTTCCTTCTCTTGAAATGGCTGCAAATCCGGGTACGGCAAGAGTTGTAAAACTTGGCGACGATATGATCAGTCTTGCTTGTGATCCTCAGCCTATTGAGAATGTTCCTTTCCTGTTTGAGGATTCCGGAATCAATAAGATGGGCGGGAAGTATTTCTATTCATATTGCTCAAATTTCAGCATGATGCCAGAAGATGAGGAGAAGGAAGGATATTTACAGGGAGAAATTGTAACACTTGTGTCCGATTCACCTATGGGACCGTTTAAGCGTTATAAGCCTGTTTTAAGAAATCCTGAGCATTTCTTTGGGCTTGGCGGAAACAACCATCATTGCATGTTTGAGTTTAAGGGAAACTGGTATATCACATATCATGCCCGTATTCTTGAGGAAGCGATGGGAATGAATGGCGGATACAGAAGTACAAATATAGATGTACTTGAGATTGAAAATGGCGGTCCGTCCGTTTCAAAGGGAACCCGAAACGGAGTTGCACAGCTTTCTCACCTTAATCCGTATGATGAGGTAAAGGCAGTGACCATGGCAAATTCTGCCGGAATAGACACTGTGCAATATGGTGAAGAGGCAGAGAGATGCGGTTCGGGTGATATGATTGTCACTGGGATGAGTGATGGAAGCTGGATTGGCGTTAGCGGAGCTGATTTTGGAAATGAAGAGCCTTTTGAAATCTGTCTTAAAGTCGGCGGCAATGGATCAGGTGCTATCCGCGTGAGCCTGGACAGACCGGACGGCGAGGTTCTTGCCTATGTTCCGGTGGAGGCACAGGACAATGAGGTAGCGGATGTGTTTGTCTCTTTGGATAAGACCCCGAGCGGAGTACACGATGTATTCTTTACTTTTGCCGGAGAAGGATATGAATTACATTCATGGAGATTTGTGAAATGATTAAAGAGAAGGTTTCCTTAGGGACAATAAATCCTATAATTCCGATGGATTATCCGGATCCGGATGTAATTCGTGTTGGGGATGTATACTATCTGGCCACTACAACTATGCATTTTTTTCCGGGATGTGAGATATTGAGATCATATGATCTGCTTCACTGGGAACACGCATCTTATGTATATGACAGGCTTGATGATACGCCCGGACAGCGACTTGCGGATGGTGAGAATATCTACGGAAAAGGTATGTGGGCTCCGTGTCTCAGATATCATAACGGTAGTTATTATCTAAGCTTTTGCGCTAATGACACGCAAAAGACGTATTTGTATAAGGCGGATTCAATTACAGGTCCATGGAAGAAGCAATATATTGAAGGTTTTTATCATGATGCGAGCATTTTGTTTGATGATGACAGGGTTTTTATCGCATTTGGTAACAGGGAGATAAAGCTGGTTGAGCTTGACAGTGACCTCAAGGGACCCAAGGAAGGCGGACTTCAGAGGGTGCTTGTGAAGGAGGAAGGCAATAATTTTCTTTCATATGAAGGGTGCCACTTCTACAAGATAAATGATAAATACTATCTTTTCCTGATACATTCTCTGCCGGACAGATGGATGAGAACGCAGAATTATTTTGTTTCATCTTCTCTTGAAGGTGAATTTCGTGGGGGAGAGATATTTTGCGACGATATGGGATACTTCGGACAGGGAGTTGCCCAGGGGGGTATAGTGGATACTCCGGACGGACACTGGTTTACAATGCTCTTTCAGGATAGGGGCGGAGCCGGAAGAACACCGTTCCTGTTGCCGCTTCGATGGAAGGGAGCAGTTCCGTTTATAGAGGAAAATGGCAGACTTCCTGCAGAGATAGAGCTGTGCAATGCAGATCCCGGCTATGAATATCTGCCGCTTTGCGGAAGCGATGATTTTAGCGAAAGCGGGAAGATATCTGATGTGACTGATGGAAGAAAAACTGAAAAGCGGGAATATGACTGCTTTGGCATGAAGAGCTTTTGGCAGTTCAATCACCAGCCGGAGATGTCTCTTGTAAAGCAGGACACAAAAAAGAAAAGATTTCTCATACAAACCGACAGGCTTTGTGAGAGGTTTGATAAGGCGATAAACTCTTTGACGCAGAGAATGACGCTGCCTCGAAGCAGAGCAAGTGTTATTGTAAATGTCGAAGGATTAAAGGATGGTGACAGGGCCGGAATCGGCATTTTGTGTGAAGAATACTGCTATCTTGCCATTGAAAAGACAGAAAAGGGCAACGAGCTGCTTCTTATCTCCAACGAGGAGGGAAAAGAAGTAGAGAAATGCAGAGAATTTTTGGGAAATGATAAAGCTTATGCTTTCAGAATAGATGCAAATACCTTTGCACCTGTCGGTAATGCGACGGTATTCTGGAGGAAGCTTTCCGAAAAAGATTTCAATCCGATTCCATTTTCAAAGAGTCTTAAATTCACTCTGGCGCACTTTACCGGCTGTAGATTCGCGCTGTTTATGTTTAGTAAAAAGAACATCGGCGGAGAAGCTGCATTTTCAGAATTTAAATATGAGGTGTATTAAAAAACAGGGAAACGCTTATATGGGCGTTTCCTTGTTTGGCTGTGCGCCTAGCGGCGCACGTTTCTTAATAGTAGTTCTTTAATCAAATTATACTTGTAGCAAAGGAGTCTTTTTCAATTGCCTGCTCATTGGCATCCGCTGCGTCATTTTTGTTATGGCTGAAGAGTGCTCTGTACTCTCCGGGAGTGCATCCTTTCTTGGCCTTGAAGGTTCTGTTAAAGGTAGAAATGCTCGAAAATCCGGCCTGAAGAGCAACATCTGTTATTGAAAGATCGTGCTGTGAGAGCAGGATTTCAGAGGCTTTGATGCGGCGACCTATAAGATAATCGTAAAAGGTGCTGTTCATGTACTCTTTGAAGAGTCTGGTGAAGTGGAACTTTGAAAAACCGCTGAAATCAGCAACTTCATCAAGGGTAAGGTCTTCGGTATAATGTTCGTCAATATATTCAAGAACGCCGTTAAGTCTTGTGAAATAATCTCTCCTCTTGTTCGGGCTGCTCTCAGTAAACAGATGAATCTGGTTGAGCTGACATCTGGTTAACAGGGTAAAAGCCTGAAGGAGATTAGCATAAATTGAAAATTCATAAAATTCCGTATTCTGGAAATATTCGTTCCAAATCTGTGTGAAAAGGTCATAGATTTCGCTGTAAACAGGCGCATAACTCTCGGGAGTTATGTGAATGCAGCTGTTTTTTACAAACAGCATACCGGTATAGTCCTTGACCTGTGAGAAGAAATCTACATTAAAAAGGCATATGAAGCGAGCTCCGCTCTCGGGAGCATGAAGATGGTGCATTTTACGGGGAGAAATCATGAGAATTTCTCCGGGAAGCACGTGATGAGGCTCGTTATCTATATCCACATCATAATAATTATCGATGGGAATGATCACTTCCATAGCATCGTGCCAATGGGGCAGATAATCACTGGTCTCGACATTATACCAGATGCGAACGGACGCATCCTTGGGGAAAATACTGTTTTCCTTTTCGGCGACCATGACCCTGTTTCTGAAATCGGTATTCTGCTGATAAAAGTTAAGATTGAGATTTTTCTTGCTGTTCTTCATAGTACCCTCTTAGTTATAAAACCAATATTCGACAAATAGATATTTGCTATTTATACGCAATTATTGCGAAACGCAATCTTTTATTTCCGTACTTTAGCATATATTGCTGGATATAGTAAATAGAAAAAGCCCTATTTTAGCAAGTTTGTGAAATGCGTACAAGAAATGCATGCAAAATTTGGACTTAAAAAAGCAATAAGTGAGGATTAAATAGCAACAACAAAGAAGAAAAATTTTGCTCAAAGTTGTAGCCCACATTTTGCGATTATGAACAGAATATGTTCTATATATAAACTAATTATTAAAAAGGGGTGCATGTAAAAATACAGTATTGTATAATATTAACAAAAAGTGACTCCGTTTTTTGGGAAGTGTCTAGCAATAAGCGCGTATGGAAAAGCAAAATATGATAAGCATATTATTCTGTAAACGGCTAAACTTTAGTAACAGTACAGCTTTTAAGACTTTTAGCAAATTTTGAGAAGTAGAAAGGAATATTTCGGGATGAAATATGATCTTATAAAGCGCCGAAGGGTTGACGTCGCGGCATTACTGATGGCAGCGGCAATAATCGGTACAGGATGCGGACAAACCCCTGTAGGAAGCACTACTGAGACAAATAATGCGGAGGAGATAACCGCAACATCTGACGATTCAAATAATGAGCAGCCAGACACTGCAGATGAAGATGGTAATAATGAAGCTTCTAATATAGAAGAAAGTGCTGAAGAAGAAACGGAAGCAGAAGAAGCTGAAGAGGAAAAGAACGACGAAGAAAACGATGATAGCGCTAAAGAGAGCGAGGAGGAAGAGTTGCCTGCACTAAAGGACAGTGTTGAAAAAACAATGGGATGCAGGTTCGGATGTGCAATAACAGGGCAGGAGCCTTGGGATCTGAGCGTTTGGGATATAGTAACCAAGCATTTTAATTGTGTAACACTTGGAAATGAGTTGAAACCGGATTCGTTGTTCGGATACAGTAACGGAAAGTGTCCGGGGACGGAAGAAGCCGAGCTTAACGGCGAGACGATAACAGTTCCGGTTCTTACTTTTAAGAATCCCGAGAAGATTCTCGACAAGATACTTAAGTGGAACGAAACTCATCCGGATCAGGCGCTGCAGGTAAGAGGACATGTTTTGCTGTGGCACTCACAGACTCCCGAGTGGTTCTTCCATGAGGATTATGATAAGGAAAAGCCATATGTGACAGCCGAAGAGATGGATAAGCGTCAGGAATGGTACATAAAGTCAGTGCTTGAACATTTCGTTGGTGAAGATAGTAAATATAAGGATCTGTTCTATGGATGGGATGTTGTAAATGAAGCGATTTCCGATTCGACAGGAACCTACAGAACGGATACGGAGAGGCCGGATGAAGATCTCTCAGAGGATACACATGGCGGCAACTCAAGCTGGTGGCACGTATATCAGAACGAAAGCTTCATTATAAATGCTTTCAAATATGCAAATAAATATGCACCTGAGTCACTTGAACTTTATTACAACGATTATAACGAGTGTAATGCCAAGAAGAGAAGCGGAATCTTAAAGCTTCTCGAAGCGGTAAAAGCTGAGGAGGGTGCTCCCGGAGAGGGAACAAGACTTACGGCGATGGGTATGCAGGGACATTACAGCGTAAGCGGTCCTTCAACAGCTGAGTTTGAGACTTCTGTAAAAGCATACGGAGAAGCGGTTGGAAATATTCAGATCACGGAGTGGGATCTTTCGGCCAGTGATTCTTATGACAGCAGCGATCCGGCATCGGTTGAGGCTGAGTACGAGAAGAACAGAAAGCAATACAACCTTCTATATTATGTACTTAAGTCAGCACAGAAAGCCGGAACCGCAAAAGTGACAGGAATGACTTTCTGGGGAACCATTGATAAGTATTCATGGCTTCAGTTCCGCTCCAATGTAGGCGGTGGTAATAAATCGGGACAGTCACAATGCCCGCTTCTATTTGACAGTAAATATGAGCCTAAACCGAGTTTCTGGGTATTTGCAGAGACAGATTCGGAATAAAAGAATTTGGTGGATAACATGAAAAAGACTTCCAGAACAATTTTAATTGTAGTCGGCGTTTTAGCAGTTCTGATTGGAATATGCGTACTTCTGTCGATGAGAGATGTGGATGATTTCCATAATAAATATGAAGGATCAGATCTTTCGGTTGATGTTGAAGGTATGGAAAGGACAGGAACCTACACACTTTACCTGAATGGACATGCAGATGCAGATAAACCGAGTGAGTCAATAGACATTGATCTGTATGATAATCAGAGCGAAGGAGATGTTCATGAGGAGGACAGTCCTGAGGGAGATGTAGAGAAAGCTCTCTACACAGAGACAGGATCCAAGGTGACTTGGAAGGTCAATGTACCTAAGGCTGGATTGTATAACCTCTATGTTAACTACTTCCTTCCCGAATCCAGAGGAGTTCCGGCAGAGAGATCGGTTTTGATCAATGGGGAAGCGCCTTTCGAGGATGCAAGAAACATCACATTCACAAGAATATGGACTGATGGCGGTGATGTTAAAGTAGATAATCAGGGTAATGAGATAAGACCTACACAGACAGAGGTTTTTGACTGGCAGAGTGCATACTTCAGAGATGACATGGGATTCATTACAGAACCTTATCAGTTCTACTTTGAACAGGGCGAGAATGAACTCACACTCGAAGCGGTAAATGAGCCGATGCTTATTTCAGAACTTCAGGTTAAGGCAATTGAACAGCCCAAGACATACGCAGAGTATTCTGCAGAGGTTGGTGGCAAGGACGGTTCAGATACAGCCAAGACATTTATTCAGACAGTACAGGGTGAAGATTCAACATTAAGATCAGAATCTTCATTATATGCAAAATATGACAGATCTTCACCGACAACTGTTCCCAACAGTGTTACACATACAGTTCTTAACTATGTCGGTGGTGACAGCTGGAGAAGTTCCGGACAGTGGATTGAGTGGGATGTTGAGGTTCCTGAGGATGGATTATACAACCTGATGATTAAGGGACGTCAGAATTACTCGAGAGGTTCTGTATCAAGCAGACGAGTTCTTATCGATGGCGAGGTTCCTTTTGACGAACTTAACGAGGTGTCATTCCCGTTCGAAAACGACTGGAACAGCTTAACACTTGCAGATGAAAACGGAACACCTTACAACATTTTCCTCACAAAGGGTACACATACAGTAAGACTTGAGGCTACCCTCGGAGGACTTGGTGAGATCCTTGAAGAGCTTGAGGATTCAACCTACAGACTCAACCAGATTTACAGAAGAGTACTTGTATATACAGGAGCAAATCCTGATATTTACAGAGATTATCATATTGAAAAGACCTATCCTGAAATTATGGAAGCTATGGATCTTGAATCCAAGCGTCTCTATAAGATAGTAGATGACATGGTTGCATTCAGTGGACAGAAAGCAGATCAGATAGCATCAGCGCAGACAGTAGCGCAGCAGCTTGAGAGATTCTGCAAAAAGCCTCAGAAGATAACCACAGAGTTTACAGCATTTAAGGATAATATCACAGCACTTGGTACCGCATCACTGAACATGAGTGATACAAAACTGGATATCGATTATCTGGTAGTATCAGGTACCGGAGTACAGCCTAAGAAAGACAAGGCAAACTTCCTTTCAAAGAGCGGACATGAGATTAAGTCTTTCGTAGCATCATTCTTCGTTGATTACAATTCAGTCGGTGATGTATATGATGCAAACGGATCAGATAAAGTAGTTAAGGTTTGGATACTTACAGGACGTGATCAGGGTACAATTCTTAAGTCAATGGTAGATGATACCTTTACACCTGAGAGCGGAGTAAAGGTTAACGTAGAAATTGTTGCACCTGATGCGCTGCTTAACGCAGTACTTGCAGGAAGAGGACCGAACGTAGTTCTTTCAGTCGGTGCCGATCAGCCTGTAAACTACGCACTTCGTGGTGCTGCAGAAGATATTACACAGTTTGAGGGATGGGAAGATGTTCTTGCTCACTATTCCGAGAGCTCATATGAGCAGTACAGACTTGACGGGCACGTATACGGAATTCCGGAGACACAGACCTTTAACGTAATGTTCTATAGAAAAGACGTACTTGAAGAGCTTGGACTTGAGCCTCCGCAGACCTGGCAGGAACTTATAGAGATGATGCCCACAATTCAGGGCAGCAACCTCTCAGTCGGAATACCTACCGCAGCAGGTAACAGTGGTTCAGCAACAGCTTCAACCGCTATCATGTCAAGCACACCTGATCTTTCAATGTACTTCTCACTGCTTTACCAGTATGGCGGCGATATGTACAACGATAATGGTACAAAGACAACCGTCAATACCGAGGCAGGCGTTAAGGCATTTGATGATTATGTAAGATATTTCAACGATTATGGTCTTCCGGTTATCTATGATTTCGTAAGTAGATTCAGATCGGGAGAGATGCCGATAGGTGTAGCACCTTATTCAACATATAACACACTTATGGTATCAGCACCTGAGATAAGAGGTCTTTGGGACTTCACACTTATACCCGGAACAGAGAAATCCGATGGAAGCATTGACCGTTCAGATTTCATCACCGGTAGTGCAACAATGATGATCAAGGAAGAGGATGAAGAGCTCAGACAGAATTCATGGGAATTCATGAAGTGGTGGGCTGAGCCTGATACACAGATCAGATTTGGTCGTGAAATAGAGGCTCTCCTCGGTTCTTCAGCAAGATATGCTACAGCAAACAGAGACGCATTTAAGAATCTGTCCTGGAGCGCAGAAGACATAGAAGTACTTGATGATCAGTGGGATCAGACAGTTGGAATCAGAGAGGTTCCCGGCGGATACTTCACCGGACGTCATATCTCCAACGCGATACGTAAGGTAATAAATGAAAAGGTTGACTCACGAGAGACAATCATTGACTACTCGATCCTGATAGATGAAGAGATTGTAAAGAAGAGGAAAGAGTTTGGTATGCCGGTTGAATAATAGACCGGTACGGGCACAGAAATCCGAGATATTTAGGAGAGAAAGAATGAAAGAGTATCTTCAAAAATACTTCACCCTGCGCAAACATGAAGCGCGGGTGGCAGTTAAAAAGGCGAAAAATCGAAAAATGTGCTATCTCTTTCTTGCACCCTATGCGATTTTATTCACCATGTTTTATATTTTTCCGGTTGTGGCATCCATATATTTTAGTTTTACATATTACAACATATTGGAAGCTCCGCGATTCATCGGTCTGCAGAATTACATCAGCCTGATTCTGCAGGACGACATCTTCCTAATCGGTGTGAAGAACACGCTGTTGATTGCAGTAATTACCGGACCGCTTGGCTACATAATGTCCTTCCTTTTTGCCTGGCTGATTAACGAATTGCCAAGATGGGTACGAAGTATAGCAGTCATGCTGTTTTACGCACCGTCGATCGCGGGAAACTGTTATGTTATCTTCTCTGTATTCTTCAGAGGTGATGCATACGGTTATGTAAATGCATTCTTGATGAATGTCGGAATTATTGACAAGCCGATCTTATGGCTCATCAATCCGCAGTACATGTTACCGGTTTGTATGGGAGTTATCCTTTGGATGAGTCTTGGCTCAGGATTCCTTTCCTTCGTGGCAGGTCTCCAGGGCGTAGATAAATCTCAGTTTGAAGCCGGCTACATGGATGGTGTAAAAAACCGTTGGCAGGAGCTTTGGTACATCACACTTCCCAACATGAAGCCCATGCTTATGTTCGGTGCCGTTATGTCAATAACACAGGCATTCAACGTATGTGAAGTCACAATGGCTCTTTGCGGATATCCCAGTACCGATTATGCAGCAAGAACAATCGTTACTCACCTGTTTGACTACGGTTTTTCAAGATTTGAAATGGGATATGCATGTGCTATAGCAACAATTCTGTTTTTGATGATGATCTTATGTAACAAAGCAATTCAAAGTCTCTTGAGGAGAGTGGGAACCTGACATGAGTAAATTAAGCAGCAAGAAAAAAATTGAAAAAGAAGAGAAAGAACAGGTTTACCGTAAAAAGCTGATAAAGAGAAGGAAACCTAACCGTTCAATCGTAGGAGACTTTTTCCTTTACTTATTCCTGGTACTGGTTGCCATGGTAATGGTTTTCCCGATCGTTTATGCGGTAAGTAGTGCGCTGAAGCCTCTTGATGAACTGTTTAAGTTCCCACCTACGATTTTCCCTCAGCATCCGACACTTGATAACTTCTCGGATTTGTTTGTAACAATGGGAAAATCCTGGGTAACCTTTTCAAGATACCTGTTTAATACAGTATTTATCACATTTGTTGGAACATTCGGACACCTGATCATTTCATCTATGGCGGCATTCGTACTTGCTAAGTATGAATTCCCCGGAAACCAGACATTCTTCAAACTGGTTACAGTAGCCATGATGTTCACAGGTTATGTAACAGCAATTCCGAACTACATTATTTTGAACAAACTTGGATGGATTGATACCTATTGGGCAATCATAATACCTGCGTTTGCAGCACCTATGGGACTCTTCCTTATGAAACAGTTTATGGAAGGTCTTCCGACTTCACTTATTGAAGCGGCAAAAATTGATGGCGCAAATGAGTGGAAGGTATTTTCAGGAATAGTAATGCCGAACGTTAAACCGGCGTGGATGACACTTATCATCTTCTCGGTGCAGAGACTCTGGAACGACAGAGCGGCAACCTTTATCTATTCTGAAGAAAAGAAAACTCTGGTATTTGCCCTTCAGCAGATTCAGAGCGGTGGTATCGCAAGAACAGGTCAGGGTGCAGCCGTACTGGTTGTAGTAATGATCGTACCGATTATCATCTTTGTATTCTCTCAGAGCCAGATCCTCGAGACAATGGCTAGTTCAGGTCTTAAGGACTGATGAAGAACATTACCATACCATATTTGGAAAGGTGTTAGTTATGCAGACTATGAAAAAAATCGTAAAGGGAGCAGCTGCTGTTCTGGCAGGACTTGTGGTAATAACCGCCACTCCTTTAACGACATACGCAAGTGAATACGGATATACCTATAACTACGATTATTGGGGAGATGTTCAGGAAAGCCCTGATTTCTACACAGTTTGTAAGGTATTTACCGCATCAGACCTGGGACTTGATAAAAACTTAAGCAGCCCGGACGGAATTTTTGCTTACGGTAACATGATATACCTCTGTGACAGCGGTAATAACCGTATCCTTGAACTTAAGAGAGATTCCGCTGAAAAGCTTGAACTGGTAAGAATCATAGATTCATTCGAGGGAGACTGTGAGGTAAAGACATTCTCCAATCCCACGGATGTGGCTATTTCGGAGAGCGGAGAATTCTATATCGCCGATCAGGGCAACGCCAGAGTATTAAAGCTTGATAAAGACTTAAATTACGTGATGGAATTCACAAAGCCCGATGACAATACTCTTGATCCGAGCCTTGTATTCCAGCCCAAGAAACTGGCAATTGATTCAGCGGGCCGTGTGTATTGCATAGCAACCGGAATCAACAAAGGTCTTATCAAATATGAAAATGACGGAACTTTTTCAGGATTTGTCGGAGCTACACCGGTTAAATTCGATTGGACCGATTACATTTGGAAGAAATTTGCTTCTCAGGAACAGAGAGCGAAGATGGTATCCTTTGTTCCTACAGAGTATGAAAATATCTTCATGGATTATGAAGGCTTTATATATGCAACAACTGCCATAAATGAAGATAAGGCAAGCAAAACTGACAATGCAGTCAGAAAGCTCAACCTCGTTGGAAGTGACATTCTTGTACATAACGGAGAATGGGGAATCCTCGGAGATCTTTACTGGGGTTCCGGTGGTGGATATGAAGGACCATCAGTATTTACTGACGTAACTGTCATGGAGAATGATATATACGTTTGTCTCGACAGAAACAGAGGCAGATGTTTCGGATATGATGATCAGGGAAATATCGTGTTCTGCTACGGTGGAAACGGTAATATGAACGGATATTTCAGAAAGCCTACTGCAATTGACTGCATAGGTCACGACCTTTATGTAGTGGATGCGCTGGACAACTCAATCACGGTTTTCGTACCTACAGAGTTTGGACAGACAGTTTACAACGCAGTAGAGCAGTTCGACCAGGGTAAGTACACCGAGTCAGGTGAGTCCTGGGAGAAAGTAATGAAGCAGAACGGTAACTACGATCTTGCATATATTGGAATAGGAAGATCACTACTTCGTCAGAAGCGCTATAAGGAAGCTATGAAATACTTCGAGCTCAAGTATGACGATGATAATTATTCCAAAGCTTATAAGCAGTACCGTAAGGAATGGGTAGAAGATCATATTGTCTGGATTGTAATTGTTATTCTGGCATTATTCCTTATTCCTCTTGGAACCGGAAGAATCAAGAAAATCAGACATGAGATTGACACTGCAGATATTTTCATGAATTTACAGGACGGAGAAAAATAATGGCAGCTATCACAAAAGAGAAATATGATCGATATATTGACTCGCTGAAGTTTGCTCTATACTGCATCACTCATCCGCTTGACGGATTCTGGGATCTTACGCACGAAAAGAGAGGAACTTACGCAGCAGCTAACACAATACTGATCGCAACGGTACTTATAAGAATACTGAAGCTGAGATATACAAGTTTCATATTTATGACTGTTTACTGGGAAGATCTGAATATCTTCTTATACATAGCAAGTATCCTCTTCCCCTTGAGTTTGTGGGTAGTAGGAAACTGGGGACTTACCACTTTGTTTGATGGTAAAGGCCGTCTGGGACAGGTGTACATGGCTACATGCTATGCACTTACACCTTATCCGCTTGTACAGTTCCCGCTGATGATCTTCAGTAATTTTGTAACTGTTGATGAAGCTGAGTTTTATGCCATGGTCAGTGCCATATCCCTGGTTTGGGCAGCACTTCTGGTTATAGCAGCAATGGGACAGATTCATGAGTATTCAGCAGGAAAGAACCTGCTTTTTACAGTAGCAACACTATTTTCAATGCTGGTAATGATCTTCATACTGATGATCTTCTTCAGTATGATATCTCAGGGAGTATCCTATTTCATATCTCTGGGTAAGGAATTTTTGTTCCGACTATAGGAATTACGGATGGGAGCAGACATGAAGGATAAAAAGAACGGAAAAATACGACAGATAGTAAAGAGCCTTGCGGCTCCGGTCATAATATGTGCGCTGATACTTGTTGCCGTAATTTTCATAATAAATCATAAAAATACCAGTGATACGGGTGAAGCGATTGCACCATATTCATATGAAGGCGGTGAAGATGCGGAGCCGGTTATCGTAGAGAATGATAAGCTTAAGCTTGAGATGGATCCCCTTACCACACAGTTCACCGTTACAGTTAAGGAAACCGGTAAGGTATGGCGCTCAAATCCCGAGAATGCAGCAAATGACAGCGTTGCACTTCCTGAGGAAAAGGCAAATCTTCAGTCACCGCTTATCATGTCATATGCGGTTGTTACCGGACTTGAGACAACATATAACACCTATGCTTACAGTACATCGAACCAGATATATAACATAACTCAGGAGGGTGATTCCATAAGAGTTGATTATTCACTCGGTGATGTAATTAAGGAATATGTTATTCCTCCGGTAATCACCAAGGATAGCCTTGATGCATGGCTCGATAAGATGGATAAAGGTGATGTCAACTTTATCCAGCAGTATTACAAGAAGTATGACATCAACAAGCTTAGCAAAAAGGATAATAAGGACGAGCTTTTAGCTAATTATCCTGCTCTTGCCGATAATGTAATTTATGTTCTTCGTGACAAGACTAAGGAGAACGTTAGAAAGAAGATGGAGGCTGCTTTCGAAGCTGCAGGATATACCTATGATGATTTCCTTGCAGATAAGGCTCAGGATCTTTCAGTAAAGAGTTCTGATAAGCCGGTCTTCAATGTAAGCGTTGTTTACAAGCTTGACGGAAATGACCTTGTTGTTGAGGTTCCTATGAAGGACCTTGCATATAAAGAAGATTCACCGATTTATACTCTCACACCTCTTCCGTATTTCGGAGCAGGCGGAACAGACGAAGAAGGTTACATGTTCGTGCCTGAGGGCGGCGGAGCAACCATTAACTTCAACAATGGTAAGACATCACAGAGCAGCTATTATACAAATGTATACGGTTGGGATATGTGTCTTAGCAGAGATGCGGTTGTTCATAACACCAGAGCATATTATGGAGTATTTGGTGTAGCTGAAGGGGATGATTCCTTTATTTGCATACTTGAAGAAGGAAGCCCTTACGCATCAATTCAGGCCGACATCAGTGGAAAAAATAACAG
The DNA here is from genome assembly GCF_000420905.1 of Butyrivibrio sp. AD3002. Taxonomy (NCBI): domain Bacteria; kingdom Bacillati; phylum Bacillota; class Clostridia; order Lachnospirales; family Lachnospiraceae; genus Butyrivibrio; species Butyrivibrio sp. AD3002. Next base: position 87,642 of record NZ_ATVV01000008.1, read on the forward strand.
CTATAATTATGTAAACGCAGTATACAGCATATGTCAGAGAGAACAGTATGATGTAGGTGATATCGCGAACAGTGATGTTTATGAATATGTTCCTTCACTTCCGGATGAGAATCTGACAAGAAGATATACATTTATCAATTCCGGCAGTTACGTGGATATGGCCAAGGAGTATGGCACATATCTCGATAACAAATATGGCGATTCTCTCTCAGTTAACAATGATGAGAACACACCTGTAGCAATCGAAATTGTCGGAGCGATCGATAAGGTAAGACAGATTCTCGGTGTGCCGGTTAAGAGACCGCTTAAACTCACAAGTTATAAAGAAGCAGCTGATATGATAAAGGATCTCAGCGCAAGCGGAGTCAAGAACATGTCAGTTAAGCTTACCGGATGGTGCAACGGTGGTGTTGACCAGAAACTTCTTAAAAAGGCTAAGCCGATCGGCAGTCTTGGAAGCAAGAAGGATCTTAAGAACCTTGCAAAGGTCGGAGAGGAGACAGATTCCACTATTTACCTTAACGGAATCACACAGTATGCTAACTCATCCAACCTGCTTGACGGATTTTTCTCATACAGAGATGCAGCTAAGCTCATCAGTAAAGAGCAGGCTAAGCTTTATGATTATAGCCATATAACCTATGCACAGAGAGAAAATTCAGACCATCTGTATTATCTGCTTCATACAAACCTTGCTATGAATATTGCAGATAAATTTGCAAAGGCAGTTAAGACCTATGATGCAGGCGTAAGCTTCCAGGATATGGGTAAGGATCTTTCTTCGGACTTCTACAGAAAGAACACCCACAGCAGACAGAGTGTTAAATCCCTTCAGGAAGAGGAATTCAAGAAGATTCAGTCCGAGGGAACACCCATAATGATCAACATGGGTAACGATTATGCTGTTCCTTATGCAAGCATGGTTACAGGCATGGATCTCAGAGGAAGTGAGTACACAATCCTTGATCAGTGCGTACCTTTCTATCAGCTTGCTGTACATGGAAAAGTTAATTATACCGGCGATTCAATAAATGTCGGCGGTAATCAGGAAAATGAAGTTCTTTACAGTGCTGAGTACGGCGCAGGCTTATACTTCACATTTATGAAGGAAACTTCATTCGCCACACAGAAGACACTGTACACCGATTATTATGGTGCTACATACGATTCCTGGAAGGACAAGATGGTCGAGATCTATACAAGATATAATGAAGAACTCGGACACACCTTCAATCAGGAAATGGTTGATCACGAGAATATCACTGAGGATTTATCCCGTACAGAATATGCAGACGGAACAAATGTCTATGTAAACTACGGATACAGTGATGTACAGACACCGGACGGAAAGACAGTTCCTGCCAGAGATTATCTGGTTGTCAGATGAGAGGAAATGGTTTTATGGAAAAGCAGAAGCAAAAAAAGAAAATTGTAGGACTGCAGAAGAGAAAAGCGAAAGCCGGTTATGCATTTATTGCACCTTTCGTAATCGGATTTCTGGTATTCATGATAAATCCTTTAAGGCAGTCTCTTCAGATGAGTTTTTGCAATGTTGAGCTGGGAGCAGGTGATTTCAAAACAACCTGGCTTGGTCTTGCCAATTATATCTATGCCTTCAGAGTAGACCCCGAGTTTACAAGACTCCTGGTTGAAGAGCTATCAAGAATGATAGTTTACTCACTGGCTATCATAGTATTCAGCTTCTTCGTAGCACTGATACTTAACCAGAAGTTCAAGGGACGTGCTCTTGTACGAGCTATATTCTTCCTTCCGGTTATCCTTTCATCAGGTGTAATCGTTGGACTTGAGTCAAACAACCAGCTTATGGCATCACTTGCACAGACAATTGAACAGTCAACTCAGGGCGTAAGCGTAACAGCTGCTATGGAAAGTATACTTCGTACTGCCGGCGTCGGCGTAAGAGCTTATGAGAAGGTATTTGAGGTTATCAACAACATCTATGACGTTGCTATTGCTTCAGGTATTCAGATCATTATCTTTCTTTCAGGTCTTCAGAGCATTTCATCAAGTATGTATGAGGCTGCTGATATCGAAGGATGTACAAAGTGGGAAAGTCTTTGGAAGATTACCTTCCCGATGATCAGTTCACTTTTCCTTGTAAACTGGCTCTATACAGTAGTTGATTTCTGTATGCGTTCCGATAACGGAGTCATCGAAAAGATCCAGAAGGTAATGGTTGACCAGTTGCAGTATGGTAATGCATCTGCAATGTCCTGGATATACTTCATTGTAGTACTTGCGTTTGTTGGAATTACATCTCTTGTTATCTCGAAGGGAGTTTATTACTATGACTGATATGGCATTAGCACAGAAAATGAGAGCCGGTGCGGAAAAACAGAAAAATGTGGATCATTCCCAAAAAACTTTTTGGGAAAGAAACAAACTTTCCGGCGGATATCTCTTAAAAAAGCGTATAATGGATGTTGGTGTTAGTATTGTAAGATTCATTCTTCTTTTCGGAATGTGCTTCATGATACTTCAGCCCATCCTGAATAAAATATCAGTCAGCTTCATGACTGAACAGGATTTGTACAATCCTATCGTTATTGCGATTCCTGAGCACTTTACAACAGCGAACTACAGACTTGCTGCCGAACTCATGAATTACAGTCAGGCTCTTGTGAATTCACTTATTGTAGCACTGACAATCGCACTTTTGCAGATCACGGTCTGCACACTTGTAGGATACGGATTTGCAAGATTCGACTTCCCGCTTAAGAAGATATGGTTTGCCTGTGTTATCCTGGTAATCCTTATCCCGCCGCAGACAATAGCAAGTTCACTGCATCTGCATTTCAGATTCTTTGATATACTCGGACTTATTAAGCTTACAACGGGAAGTACATTGAACCTTAGGGGTTCAGCTATTCCTTACTATCTGATGAGCGCAGGCTGTATGGGGTTAAAAAACGGTCTGTACATATTCATCATCAGACAGTTCTTCAGAGGACTTCCTATCGATCTTGAAGAAGCAGCATACGTTGACGGATGCGGAATGCTTAAGACCTTTGTAAGAATCATGCTTCCGCAGGCTAAGCCGCCTATTACATCATGCTTCCTGTTTGCCTTCGTTTGGCAGTGGACAGACGGATTTTATTCCAGACTGTTCCTTGGAAACACAAAGCTTGTAAGTACAAGCCTTTCACGTATCATTGATAGCCTGGGTGCTTATATCCAGCGTATCAACGGTGTTAAGACTACAATTTCAGTAGCTTATTCAAACTGTATCCTTGCGACAGGTACATTGATGATCATTATGCCGCTCATCATTCTCTATCTCTTCGCACAGCGTGCATTTGTTGAGAGTATTGCAAGTACAGGTATCAAGATGTAAAAAATCTCTTCGCACCGCGTTGGTGGGAGAGTGTATAAAATATTTTTTCTTATCAGGGAATGCCCATTTGCCCTGGTTGCACCCGGGAATGCGCCGGGGCAGATGGCTTCTATATAACTTTAAAATGAGATTTTCAAATCTCAAAACAAAAGGAGGACAAAAATGAAAAGGGCATTAACCAAAAAAGTAACAGCTGCTATTACACTTGCAGCAATGACAATGAGTGCTGTTGGTTGTGGCGCTACATCTAATGGGGGAGATGCAACAACAGCAACTTCCACAGAGGCTACAGAGGACACAGCAGCTACAGCTGAGGAGAGCACAGAAGCAGCTGAGGAGACAGCAGATGCTGAATCTGAGGATGCTGGCGATGCTGAGGAAGCTGACGCTGCAGAGAGCAGTGATCTCTTTGAAGTAAAGACAGATGCAGATGGTAACCCTATCGATCTCGGCGGTATGGAAATCATCATTCGTGACTGGTGGTCAGGCGACCCGGCTGAACCCGCTAACGATTATGAGGAAGCTCAGCAGGAGTACAGAGATTGGATTCAGGAGACATACAACTTCACAATTAAGCAGCAGGCTATATCTGACTGGGGTTCAACACCTGCAGATTTCGTTGACTATGCTACAACAGGCGGCGACGAGAACTATCTCTGGATCCTTCGTGATGATCCGGCTATCACATCTGCTATGTCAAGCGGACTTATGTATGACCTTTCTACACTTGACTGCCTTGATTTCAGCAAGGATAAGTTCCAGAAGAACCGTCTCCATGAGCAGTATGGCAAAGACGGCAAGATCTACGCTATGTATGCTGGCATGTCTGAGCCCAGAACAGGTGTATACTTCAACAAGAGACTTCTTACAGATGCAGGTATCGATCCTGAGACAATCTATGATATGCAGGCTGACGGAACATGGACATGGGATGCTTTCGAGGATCTTCTTTCCAAGGTTCAGCGCGATACAGATAACGACGGTGTTATCGATATTTACGGTATGACACTTAACGAAGGTGTCATGACAACTGAGGCTATCTTCTCTAACGGTGGCGACATTGTTGGTAAGGATTCCAGCGGTAAGTACACATATGATCTTGAGAGCCCTGAGACTCTTGAAGCTCTTGAGTGGACAGTAAAGATGTTTGATAACTATGATGCTGAGAAGGCTAATCCTGAAGGCGCTGAGTGGGATTACTACAAAGAGCAGTTCATCAATGGCCAGGCAGCATTCCTTGTAGAGGATGAGTATGCTGGAACACCCGGCAACTTCCTTGAGGATATGACAGACGAGCTCGGCTTCGTAATGTTCCCTAAGGGACCTAAGGGCAAGGATTACATCAACGTTTGGACAAATAACCCGGTAGCTATTCCTGCTTGCTATGATGCAGATAAGGCTTGGAAGCTTGCATTTGCTTGGGATCTTTGGACAAATCAGCCTGAAGGCTATGAAGACTTCAACGGATTCCTTTCTACAGCACGTAACGGTATCTTCGATACAAGAGCTGTTGATGAGACAATCACAATGATGTCAGATCCTCAGTACGGAACAATTGCTTACCACGGCATGATTCCTAACATGAGCATTGGTTCAGACTTCATCTGGAACATCACACCCGGTTGTGTAGTTTCTGAGCAGGTTGAGGCTATTGCTGATACATGGAAAGCATACATCGACGATGCAAATAAATAATTTCTGCTTAACTCGATAAGTGGAGAATCAGAGGGGCGGCTGAACTTTTAGCCGCCCCATATTTTTTCAGAGGTATTAGTTATGAACAAGGTAAAATTTCATCTTCCGGGACTTAGATACAATTATCCGCTAAATATGTTCTGGATCAGTCTTTTGGAACAGCACCCCGAGTATTTCAGGGAAGGTGTTGAAATAGCATCATTTTTCGGAGCATTTCCGCTTGCACTTTGGAATGGCGGAAGATTCCTGGGAAATGATCAGTGCGATGCGGGATTCGTGAAAAATGTGGTAAAGAGCATCAATGCAAAGGGCATACCTATCAGGTACACCTTTACAAATCCGCTTCTGACCGAAGACGACCTGGATGATCCTTTCTGTAACTTCTGTATGGAAGTCGGCGATAACGGAATGAATGAGGTCCTTGTTTTTTCGGAAATATTGGAAACGTATCTGAGGGAAAAATACCCCTCCTATCATTTCAACAGCACAACCTGTAAGGAGATTCGTGATGTTGAAGCTTTGAATGAGGAAATGAACAAGGATTATAAGTATGTGGTCCTTGATTACAATTTAAATAACAAGTGGGATTTATTAGAGAAAGTAGAGCACAAGGAAAAGTTGGAAGTGCTCATAAACGCTTGCTGCGTGCCTGATTGTAAGCGCAGAGGCGATCACTACAAAAATATTGCAATAAATCAGAGAACAACCCTTGAGAACAGAAAGCTTCCCAAGGATAAACAAAAGCCCATAAAGCCCTGGACCTGTGAATACGGCGATAAGAATTGTATATACACTATTCAGGAGTATTCAACCTTTGTTTCTCCGGAGATGATCTGGGAGAAATATGTGCCTATGGGTATAAATAACTTCAAAATTGAGGGAAGAACAGGAAATCTCTTCTCCTTAATAGAAACCTACAGTTTTTACATGTTAAAGCCAGAGAAGGTCGGAGAGGCAAGACTACTGCTTCTCAGAAATCTCGAGAGCTCAGGGATAATAAGTGTTAACAAACCCAGGCCGGGCAGATGGCCTTGATAGAAAAGAGGACAGCATGAGTAACGAAGAAAGAAAGGGGCCGGTAGCCCCTAAGGATCCAACAAAGAAAAGACCATATTTTTACATAATGCAGGACAAGGGAATATTTGCGGCACCTCAGCCGGATGGGAGAGGAATTCAGTTTATCTATGAAGACAGCGGCAGACTTCCCGATTCTGCGAAGTTGACAGGTAATGTAACGGATGAAAAGCTCCTCGATATGTTAAGGACAGCAGAGGGCTTTAAGAAGCTTGTACACAGCATAGGGGTATCCGTTACGGAAGATTCAAAGACTGAGAAGGTTAATTTCGTATTTCAGATGTATGGCGCAAACCAGTGCGATCCTGCAACAATGGTAAGCAAAGAGTTTGTGGCTGACGGCTCAGAGCAGATTATAGATCTTACCGAGATAACATGGTATGACACAGATACCGTACCGGGACAGATCCGCTTTGAATTTGAAAAACCGGGCATACAGGCTATGGCAGATGTGTGCTTTTATCTGCACGATGGATTCGAAGCGCCTGAGCAGCTTTCAGACAGCGCAGTAGATTTTGAATCTGATGCATATAAGAAAATGATTGCCAAGTCCGTAATGAGTAAGGGCAATCTCCTGCGTCTTCGCAGCGTGATCGATAAAGCGAAGAGAGGAGAGGATGTGACACTCTCATTTATCGGTGGCTCAATAACTCAGGGTGCTGGCGCGATTCCGATTCATGAAAAATGCTACGCAAGAATATATGCTGATGCTTTTGAGAAAGAATTCGCAAACGGCGGTGCAGTAAATCTAATAAAAGCAGGCGTCGGCGGAACGCCCTCCGAGCTTGGAATGATTCGTTTCGAGAGAGATGTTCTCCGTGACGGTAAGGAAAAACCCGATTTAATAGTAATAGAATTTGCCGTTAACGATGAGGGAGATGAGACCCAGGGCGTATGCTATGAGAGTCTTGTAAGAAAGTGCCTTGCATTACCATGGAAACCGGCCGTTATTTTATTATTCGCAGTATTTTCCTACGATTGGAACCTTCAGGACAGACTTTCACCTGTCGGAACAAATTATGACCTTCCGATGGTGAGCGTTCTTGATGCGGTAACTCCTCAGTTTGGCTTAAAGCCCGGCGAGGGAAGAGTTATTTCCAAGAAGCAGTTTTTCTATGATATCTATCATCCGAGTAACCTCGGACATCAGGTTATGTGCGATTGCCTGATGGAGATGACAAGAGAATCCGTAAGCAGTACAGAGTCTGAGGAAGATTCAGCTCTTCTTGAAAGAAAGCCTGCGATTGGAGCTGATTTTGAAAAAGTATTCCTTATTGATCGTGAAAATCCCGGAAGCGCAGAAGTACAGGTAGGCGCTTTTTCGGGAACAGATAAGATGCTTCAGATGGTTGAAATGGACAGTGAAGTGGTTCCCGTGCCGGAATTCCCTTATAACTGGTATTACGATGGAGAAAGTGACAATCCGGAGCCATTTTGCATGAAGATAAACTGTAAAAAGCTTCTTATCGTATCAAAGGATTCCGGAGAGAATATATTCGGAACCGCCGAAGTGTACGTGGACGGCAAAAAGGCTATTGATGCCGATCCTCATATTAACGGATGGACACACTGTAATCCTTTGATAATCCTTAATGAAGAGGAGAATAAGACACACGAAGTAGAAGTTCGCATGGCAAAGGGCGATGAGAGAAAGAAGTTTACAATTCTTGGATTTGGGGTTGTGGAGTGATAAAAAACAAGTGTTATTGGGAAAGGTGATGAGATGAACAGAGAAGAGGCAAGAAAAAAAGCTAAAAAGCTTGTAGCTAAGATGACTGTTGAGGAAAAGGCCTCGCAGCTCAAATTTGATGCCCCTGCTATAGACAGGCTGGGGATACCTGCATATAACTGGTGGAATGAGGCGCTCCACGGAGTAGCCCGTGCGGGTACCGCAACAATGTTCCCTCAGGCAATCGGCCTTGCAGCTGCATTTGACGAAGAACTCATGCAGTGTATAGGTGAGATTATCGCTATTGAGGGCCGTGCGAAATATAATGAGCAGTCCAAGAGAGAGGACCGAGACATTTACAAGGGACTAACTTTCTGGGCGCCCAACGTAAATATCTTCCGTGATCCCAGATGGGGCAGAGGTCATGAGACCTACGGAGAAGATCCTTATCTTACAAGCAGACTGGCTGTGCCCTTTGTAAAGGGTATCCAGGGCGACGGAGAATATATGAAGGCTGCTGCATGTGCCAAGCACTTTGCAGTGCATTCGGGACCTGAGGGAGAGCGTCATCATTTCAATGCCATCGCCTCCAAGAAGGACCTGGAGGAGACCTATCTTCCGGCTTTTGAGGCATGTGTAAAGGAAGCCGGTGTTGAGGCTGTTATGGGCGCATACAACAGAACAAACGATGAGCCCTGCTGTGCCAATGAGGAGCTGATGAACGGCTATCTCAGGAAAAAATGGGGCTTTGAAGGTCATTATGTATCCGATTGCTGGGCAGTCAGAGATTTCCATGAAAATCACAAGGTGACAGGTGCTCCCGAGGAGTCAGTAAAGCTTGCCCTTGAGACAGGCTGCGATCTTAACTGCGGATGTACCTATCAGAAAGTAATGAATGCATATCGCGCAGGGATGCTGGATGAAAGCGTTATAACAGCATCCTGTGAAAGACTTTTCACTGCAAGATATCTTCTCGGAATGTTTGATGAGACCGAGTATGACAAGATTCCTTACACGGTGGTTGAGTGTAAAGAGCATCTTTCGGTTGCAAAGAGAGCTGCAGCTGAGAGTATGGTTCTTCTCAAGAACGACGGAATTCTGCCGCTTAAAAAGGACGGAATCGGAACCATCGGCGTTATCGGACCCAATGCAAATTCAAGATCTGCTCTTGTCGGAAATTACCATGGTACTTCTTCAAGATATATCACTGTTCTTGAGGGTATTCAGGACATGGTCGGAGAAAATACACGTGTTATGTATTCAGAGGGCTGCGATCTCTGGAAGGAGAATGTAAGCGGACTTGCGGATCCCAATAAGCCCGACAGACTTTCCGAGGCTAAGACTGTAGCAGATTATTCCGACGTAGTAGTTGTAGTTGTCGGCCTTGACGAGACTCTTGAGGGTGAAGAAGGTGATACAGGTAACCAGTTCGCTTCAGGTGACAAGATAGATTTGAATCTTCCTCTTTCACAGAGACAGCTTCTTAAGGCTGTTCTTGATTGCAACAAGCCTACAATTGTCGTTAACATGTCAGGAAGTGCGATTGATCTCTCTGTAGCCGAGGAGCGTGCAGGAGCAGTGCTTCAGACCTGGTATCCCGGCGCCAGAGGCGGCGTAGAAGTAGCACAGGTACTGTTTGGTGAGATTTCTCCTTCAGGAAAGCTTCCCGTGACCTTCTACAATTCATCTGCAGATCTTCCGGATTTCAGGGATTATTCCATGAAAAACCGCACCTACAGATACTTTGAGGGCGAGGTTCTCTATCCCTTCGGTTATGGACTTACCTACGGTGACTGCAGCGTGAAAGATATGGATGTTACCTTATGTGATAAGGCTGTTACAACAAGTTCTGAAGATACTAAATACACATTTAATAAAGCTGATAATTCTGAATGTTACGGGGCTGATTTAAAAATAACAGTTGCTAACAATGGAAGCGTTGAAACAGAGGATGTTGTACAGGTTTACATTCAGGATACAGGTTTTGATAAAGCGATCCCGAATCCCTGTCTCTGCGGCTTTAAGAGAGTTCGTCTCGGCGCAGGCGAGGAGAAGGAGATTACTGTTCATATAAGCGCAAGAGCATTTACCTCCGTTGATGATGAAGGAAATAGAAAGATTTTCTCAGACAGCTTCAAGGTATTTGCCGGTGTATCTCAGCCTGATGCACGTTCTGCTGAGCTTACGGGCCATAAATGCGTTTCAAAGGACATTCGCTTTTGATAAATAATAAAAATCACCTGATGTCAGAATAATGTCATTTTTAACATGAAAATGGTACCCTTTTCCTAGACATTGGCGTATATTGATATTTGGATAATTTATTACTCTGGCTGTTTTAGTCAGAGTAATATTTTGTGGAAAGGGAAAAGAAAATGAAAAGAAAAGTAATGGCGTTGCTGCTTGCAGTAACTATGATATCCACCGCAGGCTGCGGAAGGGGAACAGGCGAAGGCAATGGTGCGCAAACGGTTGCGCAGGACTCCGTTAAACCCGCAGATTCAGCAGAAGTTGCAGAATCTACTGCGGAATCTACAGAAGTAGTTTTGGATGAAAGCAAAGATGAAGCAGTAGAAGCCGCAGAAGAAACAACTGAAGATACGGATTCGGCAGAGGAGGACAGCGTGGCTACAACACCTGCATGGGAAATTGTCAATGACATGACTATAGGATGGAATCTCGGTAATACTCTTGATGCACATGATTCAAATATTAAGATAAGCGATCCGCCGTCAAAGCAGGAGACCTGCTGGGGTAATCCCGAGACTACACAGGAGCTGATCGATGCAGTTCTTGAGCTTGGTTTCAACACTGTAAGAATTCCGATCACCTGGAAGGATCACATCGATGAAGAGGGCAATATCGATTCTGCATGGATGGACCGTGTTCAGGAGGTTGTGGATTACGTATATGGCAGAGGTGCATATGCCATAATTAATGTTCACCATGAGGATTGGAACTATCCTTACTATGACAATCAGGATGCGGCTTCTGAGAAACTCGCTTCAATCTGGACACAGGTTTCCGAGAGATTCAAGGATTATGATACGCACCTTATTTTCGAGCTTCAGAACGAGCCCAGAAAAGTCGGAACTGACGTGGAATGGAACGGCGGTGACAAGGAAGGAAGAGAAGTCGTAAATGCTGTAAATATGGCAGGATATGAGGCTATAAGAGCTGCAGGCGGAAATAATGAAAAGCGTCTTATTATGTTCCCCGGATATGCAGCAAGCTCACAGGGTAATTGTCTCAGAGCTATTGAGCTTCCCGAGGACGACTGCGTAGCGGTTTCGGTTCACGCGTACACACCTTATACCTTTGCCCTTGAGAGCCCCGGAAGATCCACCTATGACAACGATCATGGTGATCTCGACCAGCTTTTATCTGATATTGAGAGAATTATATTCTTCAAGAATGTACCGGTTATAATCGGTGAATTCGGTGCTGTGAACAAGGACAACGAAGCAGACAGAGTAGAATGGCTCAGCTACTATTTGAAAAAGGCGAGAGCAAAGAATATTCCCTGTGTATGGTGGGATAACGGTCAGTTTAACGGAGACGGAGAAAACTTCGGAATAATTGACAGAAAAACGTTTGAAACACCTTATCCGGAACTCATGAAAGTATTTGAAGAATATAGGTAATTTCTATAAAAAAAGCATAAAATAGCGGTTTTTCTCGCGCTAATGTGATAAAATACATTTATTCACATAATATCGTGTTTCTATCTTGAGGGGGATTAGTAATGCGTGGAAGAATAATTGGTTTATCATTGGCAGCATTAACGTTCGTGATATTTCTCACAGCTAAGGTCAGTGTATCGGCAGATGGCTTTGATGCGAACTTTTATGCTAATAAGTATCCTGATGTAGTGGCAGCCTTGGGAAATGATCCCGCCGTTCTTTACAATCATTACATAACATATGGCGTAAAAGAGGGAAGATCCCAGAACCAACAGGAGGATACTGCAAAGTATCAGGCAGCGCTTGCTGGTGGGGCAGCACCTACGCAACAAGCAGCACCGGCGAACGAACCGGTAAATGGATTACCGTACAGCACCTATGTGGATGTTGATATAGACGGACAGTGCATGACCTATTATGAAAATGGTCAGGTTGCACTTCAGTCACCTATAGTATCCGGCAATCCTAATCGTGGAAACGGGACACCAAGAGGTACCTATACGATTCAGTCTCATATTGCAGGTAAGAATCTGGTAGGACCTACCTGGAATGTATGGGTTGACAGATGGATGCAGTTCACACCTAATCCTTGTCACATAGGTCTTCACGATGCATCCTGGAGAAGTTCCTTCGGAGGCGAGATATACAAGACTAACGGATCCCATGGATGTGTGAACCTGCCGCATGATACAGCAGTAGCACTTTTTGACAGAGTAAATGTCGGAACACCGGTGGTTGTTCACTGATGGATATCAAAACAAATTAATAGAACAGGCAAGATGTAGACATACATTTTGCCTGTTTTTATGTATAATAAAAAGGTATTGACTTTACGCACAATATGGTGCGTAATATATTGTAACTAAAAAGATTGCACAAAATATAAAATTGGAAATATAGTAGGATAATGTTTGACGAAAATACATTGGGGCTGATCATCAGCTCTTTTCCCAAAATATTGGAATATGGTTTAAAGGTTACAATACCGCTGGCGGCTCTGGCCTTTATACTATCAACAATTCTCTCGGTACTTGTTGCGATGGTACAATACGCGCAGGTTCCGGTAGCAAGGCAGATTTGCCGGTTTTACATCTGGATTATCAGAGGAACACCGCTCCTCGTTCAGTTGATGGTTGCTTTTTACGGGCTTCCGCTTCTGGGAATTCATTCCAATCCGTTTGTTATGGCGGTGATAGTCTTTACGATAAATGAAGGTGCATACAGTGCAGAAACAGTAAGGGCCGCCATGGAGGCTGTTCCTGCGGGACAGCTTGAGGCAGGATACTGCGTGGGGATGAACTATATGCAGATAATGTGGCATATCATATTGCCCCAGGCGTTCAGAACGGCTTTTCCGTCGCTGTTTAATGCTCTTATCAGCATGGTTAAGGATACGTCGCTTGCATCAAGCATAACTGTGGTTGAGATGTTTACAAGGACCAAGCAAATTGCGGGACAGTCCTATAATTATCTTCCGTTGTACATTGAGGTTGCCATAGTTTATCTGCTGTTTTGCACCGTGCTGACCTATGTGCAAAAGAGAGGAGAGCTTGCGCTTGGCAGCTACGGCGTAAGGAAATAACAGGGGTTAGAGATGGCTTTATTAGAGGTTAGAAACATACATAAAACCTTTGGCGCCGGAGATGTGCTAAAGGGCATTGATATAAAGATTGAAAAGGGCGATGTGGTATCTGTTCTCGGGGCTTCGGGTTCAGGTAAGACCACGCTCCTTAGATGCATAAATTTTCTGGAAAAAGCAGATAAAGGACAGCTGTTATTTAATGGGACTACATACGACCTTTCAAAGGTAAGTAAAGCAGAAATGGCCGCTGTCAGAAAGCATACGGGCTTTGTTTTTCAAAACTATTGCCTGTTTGCAAATAAGACAGTACTTCAGAACGTCACTCTGGGACTTACGTCAGCACGCCATATTCCGCAAAAAGAGGCAAAGGAAAAGGCTCTGGACGTCCTTAAGAAGGTTGGAATGCTTGAACACGTGGATAAATATCCCTCGCAGCTCTCCGGCGGTCAACAGCAGAGAGTGGCAATTGCAAGAGCACTGGCTACGGATCCGAGCATAATATATTTTGACGAGCCGACTTCTGCACTGGATCCCCAGCTTACTGCAGAGGTGCTGGAAGTAATGCGAAGACTTGCGGATGACGGCATGACAATGATAGTTGTGACTCATGAGATCGGCTTTGCAAAGGAGGTTTCATCCAAGGTTGTCTTTATGGCAGACGGCGTTATTGTCGAGGAGGGGAGTCCTAAGGATATCTTCGAGAATCCCAGAGAGGAAAAGACCAGAGAGTTCCTGAGAATTACAGGGTAGTACCAGAATTGGTTATTCATATTTAACAAGAACAGGAGGAAAATTATGAAGAAAAATCTTTCTATGATGCTTGCAGCAGTGATGATTACAACTTTTGTCGCAGGTTGCGGACAGGGAGCCGGAGGAGCAAAGACAAGTTCCGGAGATGATCACCTTGCAAAGATCAAGGCGGCAGGAAAAATCACGGTTGCTACGGAAGGCTGCTGGGCACCTTTTACCTACCACGATGAGACCACAGATGAGCTTGTCGGTTTCGACGTTGAAGTAGCAGCTGCTATTGCCGAAAAGCTCGGCGTAGAGGCGGACTTCCAGGAGGTTGCCTTTGACGGAGGCCTTACCGGAGTATCCACCGGCACTTTTGATATGATGGCTAACGGAGTTGATGTCACTGACGACCGCAAGGGAACCTATGACTTTACCGAGCCTTATGCTTACGACCACGCCGTGGTTGTTACTCTGGCAACAAATGATACTATCACTTCATTTGACGATTTAAACGGCCATACAACAGCGAATTCCGCAGGTTCCACCTATGAGGCTATGGGAAAAGAGCATGGTGCAACCGTTTCAAATGTGGATACGCTCGGAGAGACAATGACACTTGTCCTTAACGGCACTGTAGATGCTACAATAAATGCCAATACTTCTGCTCAGGATTATTTCAATACAACAGGAACAACAGAGCTTAAGGTTGCTGCTGTTGATCCGGAAGTTACAATGTATGCGATCCCGCTTGCAAAGGGCTCTGACAACGATTCTCTTCGTGAGGCGATTAATGGGGCAATTAAGGAGCTCAGGGAAGAAGGAAAACTGAAAGAGATTTCGGAGAAGTATTTCGGTGCTGATATAACAGCAGAATAAGTAAAGAAGTATTAAAGGAGTTTTTGAAATGATTTACAAGACAAGAGGAACCTGTTCCACACAGATTGATATTGACGTTGAGGGTGGAATTATTAAGCATGTAGCCTTTACAAACGGCTGCAACGGTAATCTTCAGGGTGTATCAAGACTCGTGGAGGGTATGAAGGCAGAGGATGCCATTGCCAAGCTTCGCGGTATCAGATGCGGAATGAAGAGTACATCCTGTCCCGACCAGCTTTCCTACGCTATTGAGCAGGCAATGCAGGAAGGCTGAGATGAAACTTAAGAAACTGATAAACAATAGCAGAAGGTTTTTATGCGGCGCGCTGTGCGCCAGCCTTCTTTGCGGTACCGGTTTTAATGTGGCTGCAGAGGAGGATAATGAAAATATCAAAAGTGAAATCCATGGAATATACGTGAGTGCCTTTGTTGCAGGCACGAAGAATATGATGGATGAAATCATAACTCATATAGACGAGACATCCATAAACGCAGTGGTAATAGATGTTAAAAATGATGACGGCAACATAGTGTTCGACATGGACTCAGAACTTGTGGATTCTCTTGGGACAAAGGATATTCTTGTGGGAGACATGCCGGGACTTATTAACACACTTCATGAGAATGGAATCTATGCGATTGCAAGATGCGTTGCCTTCAGGGATCCTCTAATCGATGATATAAAACCTGAATGGGTTCTGAAAAAGGCATCCGGTGAATTATATGAGGATAGCAAGGGTTTTTCCTGGATGGATCCCGAGAACGAAGAAGTAAAGGACTATCTCATCGAAGTAGCTCTTGGCTGTAAAAAGGCCGGATTTGATGAAGTTCAGTATGACTATGTGAGATTTCCCACAGGTATAAAGGAAGAGGATCTTGGAATGAATGGCTACGGCAGACGCCGTGCTATCTACAAATTCGTCCGCGATGCTCATTTTAGTCTCAAAAAGGAGGGGATGCCGCTTTCGCTTGATGTATTCGGAACAGCGATGGGCTCCAAGGTTGACAGAGACATTGTAGGGCAGGAATACTCCTGGCTTTCCATGAACTGCGAGTATCTCTCGCCTATGATCTATCCTTCTCATTACTATGAGGGTTCTATGGGGCTTGATTATCCCGATCTTCATCCCTATGAGACCGTGGATGCGGCCATGAAATACTCCGATGCCGAGCTTAAAGTGGTCAATCCGCTTGGAAAAAGACAGCAAGCTTCGGTACGCCCCTGGCTTCAGGGATTTACAGCATCTTATCTGTCAAAATACAGAGATTACGGAGTAGAAGAAATACAGGATCAGATTAGGGCTGTTAATGAGAACGGAGTTTATTCATGGATCATATGGAATCCTTCATGCAAATATAAGTGGGATGCGTTTAAATGAAAGACAGAGTAGATATTTATATACTGGATGCAGAGCGGCTGAAGGGCCGGGAAGACAATATTGTACAAGGTATTGCACCCTATTACGCAGATAAACACCGCAGAGCTAAGGTAGAGAGCGTAAAAATGCAGGAACTTGGTGCCGGATACATATTGTCCAAGGTCCTCGGAGTGACCAAAGATGAGCAATTGTCCTTTGGGGAGCACGGGAAGCCGTTTTTGAGTGATAAGTCTAAGGAATTTAGTTTGTCACATGCCGGCTGTTATGTGGTGCTGGCTGTATCAAAAGAGCCTGTCGGAGTTGATATTGAGAGCACGGAAAGACTCACGCTTTCTGTACTAAAGCGTGTTCTTCCGGTTTCATATTACGACGAACTAATCAGCATGCGAGAAAAAGAGACTCCCGGCTGCGATAAAGCTGCCGAAGAGCCTCAAAGCCCCGAAGAGAAGCTTCGCTGGGCGAAGGCCTGGACCTCTGTAGAGGCAGTTCTAAAGGCGATAGGAAGCGGCTTTTTCCTAGATCCCAGAGAGGAAAACTCCTTCATGGATGGGTGGCATATTGAGAGCTTCCCGCTTAGTGATGAGTTTATGGTGAGCTGTGCCGCTCGCTTTCCTTTTACTGTTCATCAGAATGAACTGACTTAAAATCAAGTTCTGAAATAACCTTTACTTCATTGGCACCGTTTGAGGCTTCACATCGAAGAACGAATTCGCCGTCGCTAAGGGCTTCAACTATCGCATTACAGCCGTCTTGTCTAACCTTTGCGATGGTTGTCTCGCCGCGATTTCTGCTAAGAATTCTAAAACATAAATCGCTGTCATCTGCTCCTTCGGGGAATACTTCGGCAGAGACGGTGATTTTTTTATTGCCCGGAGTCAGTGTATATATGCCGTTATCTGTGGGATTTTTTTCACAGACTTTAAGCTTTATAGTTCTGATATCGCGTCCCGGAAGGAGAGAGGGCACAATCTTCGGAACGGAGTTTGTTATACGACTGCCTTCCGTATCCAGAGTACTTTCTTTCCTTACAATAACGAGTGCTTTTCCTGCAAAAAGTCTTCTTGTATCAGCTTTGTAGCTGTCGTAATCGGTGCTGTCTCCGTTATCAAAACCTACAAGAGTCCCGTTTTCTACGGTTACCTTTACGTAGTCACGCGCGTTTTCGACAGGATTTCCGTCTTCATCCACTGCACTTATTTCAGCAAAAATGAGATCACCGGCATCTTCCGTTGTCACATTAAGGGCATGGGTATCCTTAAAAGAGCGTCTTACGGTCTCGGCAACGATTTTTCCTTCTTCATCGTAAGCGGCAGCGCGAAGTTCGCCTTCTTCATAAATCACACTGTAATCAGCGATAATATGATTTCCGGCCCCGGGTGCGTGGGTTAGTTCCTGTTTGCCAAGACTTCTACCGTTCAAGAACAGCTCTACAAAGGGTAAATTGCTGACTACGCGCACATCAACGCGCTGACCTTCATTAAAATCCCAGTAGGGGAAAATGTGCACGAAGGGATCGTCCTTGCAGCTTACCCATGCGGATTTCCAGACATAATAGGCGTCCTTGAAAAAGCCTGCGGTATCTATCAGGCCAAAGTAAGAGTTTTTCGTCTCATAGGGCGTAGGCTCTCCGATGTAGTCATAGCCTGTCCAGAGGAACTGTCCAAGAGAAAATTCCATATCTCTATCCTCACAGACGCAGGCTTCCATGCTTTTTGCACTCCACTCGGTAATGCTGTTTCCCAGGGAGGAACACTGGAGGTCAGATTCCTTAATTATGTGCTCATCGAGCGGGAAATGGTAAATTCCGCGGCTCTGAACGATGGAGGAAGTCTCACTTCCGAAGATTATCCATTCGGGGTTGGCTTTATGCTGCTTTTTATATAAGCGTTCCAGGTAGTTATATCCCACAACATCGAGTTCCGGGGCGCATTTTTGCGCATTTTCCCATTCCATATAGTTCGAAGCGGAGGTAACAAGACCATTTCTTAGCGGATCGTGTTTTCTGACCTCATCCCGGAGAATGATAGTAAGCTCAAGACCTCTGCTGTCCACATGGGTGTCATATATTTCATTTCCGATACTCCACATGAATACGCTTGTGTGATTTCTGTCGCGTCTGACCCAGCTTTCAACCTCTTTTTTATACCAGTCGGGGAAAAATCTTGCAAAATCATAATCGGTTTTTGAGCGTTCCCACATGTCCAGAGACTCGGAGAGCACTAAAAAGCCCATCTCATCAGCCATATCAAGTACGGCGGGATCATAGACGTTGTGAGTAAGACGGAGGGCATTTACGCCCATTTTCTGCAGCTGAACAAGGCGTCTTTTCATTGCACCTTTGTTAAAGGCGACGCCAAGGGCACCAAGGTCGTGATGCAGGCAGACACCGTTTAGCTTTATATGCTTATCATTTATGAAAAGGCCCCTATTGTTGTCAAAACGAATATTTCTAAAACCGATTCTGACGCTCTCTGTCTGAATCGGATATGTGTGCTGATTTGATGTATCCACATCGACGCCTGCGTATAACTCTACCAGGAGTTCATAAAGTACAGGAGAGGAAGGGCTCCATTCCTTGGGATTATCTACAATAAAGCGTCTGTAGGTGTGAACTTCTTCATCTTTGTTGATTTGGGGCATGATAGGTATTTCATTACCATCGTTGTCAAACAATTTGTGTCTGACATAGACATTCTCATTTTCATCGGATTTCTTAAGGCCGGAAATCTCCGTAGAAATCTCCAGAAGATAGCTTTCGCCTATTTTGCTTGAATGTACATATATGCCATTTTCCGGGATGAAAATATCACTGTAGTCGCAGAGCCAGATATTGCGGTATATACCGGCACCTGTGTACCATCTGGCACTGGGATATTTGCATCTTGCAGCGACAAGAATCTCATTGGTGCCGGGAACTACGTAGTCCGATACATCCAGAACAAATTGGGAATAACCGCTTTTCCATTCACCGGCTTCATGCCCGTTTATATACACAATACTGTCCATATAGATTCCGTCAAAGACGAAAAAGAGACGCCGTCCGTCCATAGCTTCAAAGTGGTTTAAATACCACCCGGTTGCGTCCGCATACAGACTTTGAGCGTCCTCTATCATCCAGTCGTGAGGAATCTCCACATCGTTAAAATCGCCCAGGCACTTATGAGCCTCATCAAAGGTAGTGCCTGCGGGAGTTTTCAGGAATTTCCAGTTTTGATTAAATAGTCTCTTCATAGTAGTAACCTGTTATCAGAAATATTGGTAATCAGTTGTCGACATCAAAGTGTTCCAGCACATTCTTCTTGGCTGTGGGCTTTACATCTCCGTGTTTAACGAAGAGCATGGTAATAAAGGACAGGCAGGAGAAGACGAATGCATAGGGGAACAGGGTCCTGTAGGACACGTGCTCAAGCAAAAAGCCGGAAAAAATCGGGGTAAATACCTGGGCTGCCATGGAAAAGGTATAGTACAGACCGGTGTATTTGCCAATGACGCGGCTCTCGCCCATGCCCACGACCATGGGGTAGGAGTTAACATTTATCGCGGCCCAGCCTATTCCGATAATTGCGAACAGGAAGTTCAGAGAAGCGTTATACTGCGGCATCAAGGCTGCAGACAGATAGCAGATGCTCATGAGTGTTATACCTATGAGTATTGTCTTTTTTCTACCAAGTTTGGCGGAAACAAAGCCCACGGGAATATATGAAAGAACAGCTGCTATCATTGCTATCATCAGACAGTCAGCGTAGGCTCCGTTGCGGAGTCCCCAGACTTCTGTTACATATCTGGAAAAAGCAGTAGTTACCGCGTTGTAGGCGGTAAACCACAAAAATACGGAGCAAAGCAACAAGGTAAGGCTTCTAAATACGTCACGGGACAGTTTTCCTGCGTTCTGATAGGCTTCATCCTCATCTTTTCCGGTTAATTCACGAACGTCGTCTCCGTCAAAGTTCTCAACACCCTCACGGACCTCGGACATGAGCCTTTTTTCGGGAATCGTAAAGAAAAGAATAGCAACTGTAATCACCATAAAGGCCGCAATTGCTATGGCCAGAGGGGTGTAATTTGTTTCTGCTTCGACTGCAGCGGATTTAAGGAAAACCTTGATCATTATAAGTGTATATACTGCGCCAAGGGTTCCCATAAGGTTGATGATGGCGTTGGCTCCGCTTCGATGCACGGCGGGGGTCAGCTCAGGCATAAGTGATACGGCCGGAGATCTGTAAATGCCCATGGCAACCAGGAGCAAAAGCAGTATAAAGATAAAAAGCTGAAGATTAGTACTGACATGAGCAATATATATGAGAGAAAGGAATAAAATTACAGACAGGACGGTTCCGATAAGAATAAAAGGCATGCGCTTACCCAGTCTGGTATTAGCCTTGTCGGAGAGTGTTCCGAACATGGGTAAAAGGAATAGTGCCAGAACATTGTCAAAGGCCATAATAGTGCCCGTAAGGGTCTCGCCGAGCCCGAAATGATAGGTTAGTATCTTTGGGATTTCATTGTCATAAAACTGCCAGAAGGCGCAGATGGACATAAAAGCAAATCCGATAAGTATTGTCCGCTTATAATTGAGCTTCATTTTAACTATTCCCCCTAAAACTATTCTTATCTCCTATAATATCATCCTATCCGAATGGATGGAAGATATCGGTCATTTTGATGAGAAGTGTTTGTTAAGTCGGGGAGGGTATGGAATGGCGAGGAGGATTGTGATAACTTTTCTCTCATAAATGAGGTATGAGGAGGGACGTTATGACTAAGAAATATCCGCTGACAGCAGCACAGAACATGCATTACCGATGGATAAAGGAATATGGGACACAGCAGGTATCGGGGCTCAGCTTTATTGCATCACTCAAGGTGGAGATTGATTTTGATCTTCTGAGAAAATGCATCCGTCTGGAAATGGAGAGATACGGTTGTATGCGAATCAGATTTACCAAGGCGGATAAAAACGGGGATGTTAAGCAGTATCTGATAGAAAAGGATGACAGAGACATACCGCTTAGGGATTTGTCTGATTTGACAATGGAGGAGGCGGATGCCGTAATGCAGGAATGGGCATACAAGACCTTTGACGGCGATGATATCCCAATGTGCGAAGTGTTTTTGACAAAACTTCCCGAGGGTTACAACGGCTTCTTTGTACATATGGATCACAGGCTCATCGATTCCTGCGGAATATTCGTCATGACCGGAGACATTATGGCGCTCTATACTCATTATAAGTTCGGTACAGAGTTCCCTGCTGACCTGGTGGACTATGAGGAAGCCCTGCAGAGGGATCTGACAAAGGCATCCAATGAAAAGAGAGTAGAGAGAGCAAAACAGTTTTGGGGGAGTATGCTGGATAAATGGGGAGAGCCCTTATACTCTGATATACAGGGCGGAGCGGTTCTCGAAAAAGCAAGAAAGAAGCACAAAAACCCGAATTTAAGAGCGGCTGATATTGAAAGAAAGCAGTTGTTTGTTGCGGTTAAGGACTACAAGCTTGACGCTAATCCCACAAAGGAACTGTTTGACTTCTGCGAGGGGCATAACCTGACCATAACCAATTTGCTTTTACTTGGGCTTAGGACCTACCTTTCCAAGCAAAATGGAGGGCAGGAAGATATAACCGTGGAGAATTTCATTGCCAGAAGACTATCCAGAAACGACTGGATGTCAGGCGGAAGCAGAACCATCATGTTCCCCTGCAGAACCGTGATATCCGGCGATACGAAATTCACGGCGGCAGCGGATGAAGTGCAGAACATGCAGAACAAGGTGTATATGTTCAACAGCTATGATCCGGAGCTAATAAAAAAGGAGATAAAAAAGCGCTATCACACGCCTGCACATACTACCTACGAGAGTTGTTTTCTAACCTATCAGCCCATGCCGGTAAAGCTTAATAATCCGCTTTTAAAGGATATCCCGATGCATACGAAGTGGTTTGCAAACGGCGCAGCCACCAAGAAATTGTATCTGACGGTATCTCACACGGAGGACGGAGGTCTTAATTTTTCATACCACTATCAGACAGCGGACCTCACGGAAAAAGACGTGGAGCTTCTCAACTACTATCTGATGCGCATACTGTTCAAAGGTGTGGAACATCCCGATATGTCAGTGGGAGAGATAATGGCGGCAGTATAAATACAAATTATTTCAGATATGGTAAAACACCGCCAAGGAACATTTTGGTCATAATATCAGCGATATTTTCAGCGGGGGATGCAAAATCCTCCGCTATCCATTTATGTAATATACCGATGGTAATGCCGATTGTACCCGCGATAAGATAGGAAAAATTGTCCCTGGACGCGCTCTCTGCGTGAGTTTCATCGGTAACGCTTGTTACGTAACGATGGAACATATGCATGGCTTTTTCAAAAAATGTGTCACCGCGAGCGCTCTCTAAGAGATTAGCAAGAAACGGATTATTCCTGGTGTAATTACATATCGCAAGGAAATAAGATTTGCACATATCGTGATCGTTCTCGGGATGAAAGCTCTCCATCATGCGAAAAATATCATCTAAGGTCTTGTCCTCTGCAGCGGTCACAAGGGCAGGAATATTCTCATAGTGATTATAGAAGGTGCTACGTACGATCCCTGCCTTCTGAATCACGTCAGCTACCGTTATTTTTTCCAGATCCTTCTCCCTTATCAGAAGAAAAAAGGAATCAATTATAGCATCTTCAGCAGTGCTGTAACGTTCATCCGATTCGTTCATGTTATCCTCCGGTGGCTGCATTACAGATATCTGGCGGTTTAGTATCCTACGCTCTTTGCCGCGTATTCAGCCTGTTTCTGGGTGAAAGAGTAACCGTCCACAAGAAATTTAACTAGATCGTCATGGGTAACATCGTCAAATAACCCTACATAGAGTTCAGCTTCTTCTTTTGCCTCTGCGTACCAGTCGGCTTTCTTGTTGGTTTCGATGTAGTTCATTGCGTATTCGGCCTGTTCTTTAGTGAAAGCCATATAACCTTCAGAAAGGTCTTCCATTAGTCCATCTTTGGAATATGCAGCACCATCAAGCAGTATTTCTGCCCATCTGACTGCTTCATCGTTCCAGTCGACAAGACCTTCGGCTTCAAGATAATCAACGGCAACAGTAGCTTCCGTCTCGGAAAAGCCATAGTATTTGTCCTGAAGCTCCTCGATGAGATGTTCTCTGGAGTAAGGAATGGAAGTAAGTAGATCCTGAGCCTGTCTTATGGCCTGCTTCTCGCCCTGAGTCATATCCTTGACATCCTTGGCTACAATCTGCGTAGTAACGGCAACGGGCTCCGCCGGAGTAACAGTGCGGTTAGAGCTAAAATTAAAAATGGAAAATCCACAGATGCCTACGAGAGCAAGTGCTGCTACAGAGCAGGCGATGGCCAGATAAATCGGCTTTTTGCTCTTTGTTTCTTCCGCAAACATATCTTCGTCATAAGGACTAAGTACAGTGTTTTCATTTATTTCAAAGCCTGGAATGGACTTATCCACAGGAAATGGAACACTTCCGACCATTCCCATCTCTTGTGGCTGTTTCTGCATTGCAGAACTGCCGTTGTTTTGATAAGTTGTTGCACCCGGTGCAGCCTGATAGGCGCTGTTACCGTAGGTTTGATATCCCCCAAATGATTTGTTTTCCATAAAAATATAATTCCTCTCTAAACTTGACTGAAAAAATCAGTTTATATTCTAATACATATCCGTACTGAAGATAAGATATGAATTGTCCTGTAAAATAACGTGTCCGGTAAGATCAGATGAGTATTTATCCCAAAGATCCTTGTCAACAATGATAAGTGAACCGTCATCACTAAGGAAATTGTCCAATGTTCCGTCTACAGCAACGAAATCACAGTACATTTCGGCGGGCGCGACATATTCGCATTCCCAGTGCCCCTGCTTCGAGTACTGTCTGAAATCAGAGAGAAGATATACGTTTCTTCCCGCATATTCATCCCCGTACTGGGCGGCAAAATCCAGCATATCCTGCGTGAATTCGTCAACCGGATGTCCGCCCGTCCCCGCAAGATTGATATCATTCTTAATGCAGGGAACGATGAAGAAAAATGAAGCAGCCACGATAAGGCCTGTGGTAATAACTGCCACTGTGGGATTTTTCCTCACAAGATGCTCTATAACAATTCCGCCAAGTCTTGCCACTAAGATACACAGGGCAAGCAGGGAGGTGTATATATACCAGTCAAGGTAGCTCTTCAAAATTGCAAAGAACATGACCGGGAGAACTGTCCATACAAGGAGCAGATAGTTTTCCTTAATAAAATTCGTAACAACTGTTATCGATCTGTTGCCGGAACGAAGCTTTATAACGACCATTGCCACAGCTGCAACAATTATTGTGATGATGAAAAGCTGCATCACATTCGATCCGATGAAATCTATGATGGGTTTTGAAAAGTTCTCGTCGGATGTGCTTACTCTGTCGACTGTCTCGCCGAACATAAGAGTATCTATGAACTGCATTCCATCAAACATCGAGCGCTTGACCATCCATGCGACCGGAAGAAGAGCAGCAAGAAAAGCAGATATAACCACTCTTGACGGCTTTTTGAAGGCTTCTCGAATCCTCGGAATGTATAACAGCCCGATCATGAAGATAAGAGCAGCATGAGGTCCCTTGCACATGAAGGCGAGGCCCAGGGAGATGCCGTATAAGTACATGAAACGTGGGTTATACATGATTTCGTAGAGCGAGATCATGGCAATCACGAAAAAGAGATTAAAGAAGGAATCCATCTCCGCCGCTCTGTACATGTGAAATGTAAAAAAGGGTGTACATGCCGCAAATATAAACGGAAACAGAACCGCTGAATAGAGATTATCTCTTCTGATCAAAAACAGGATGACCACAAGCAGCGTTAAAAGACCGCCAACTGCAGATGGAAAGCGCGCCGCAAAATTGCACACACCGAGAAGCTTATAGCATATAGCCATCATATCAAGGCAGAGCGGAGGCTTGGAATTAAAATAGTCCGCAGCATACTTGTAAGTGTTTACAATCCAGTTGCTCTGTTTGTACATTTCATATGCGTTTGTCGCATGGTAGGCTTCGTCGGTTGAAATCAGATATCCTGCACCGAGATTATGAAATAACATATAGACAATCAGGAGCGTAGCACCTGAAAGAACAGTTAGTAACAACCCCGTTTCAACTTTTTTTCCCATATATAATTATCTCCCCATAAAAAACCACAAAATACAGTGGTATAATCCACCGATTTTCTTAGAGATATTATATTCTTTCGGAGAGTATTTTGCATTATTATAATTAGCCAAAAATATCCGCAAACGAAAAGAGAGACTTAAAAGCCTCTCTTTTCTATCGTATGAACTGTATTCAGTTTTGTATTCAGTTGTCATTCCATTTTCAGGTTTTGTATGGTTATTACGGTCATTCCAACCTGAATGAAGAATACCATCAGCCAGGCACCGCCTATAATGGCATTTCCTCCAACGAAGAATGTGATCGTCAGAATCAGACACAGACATGTCCAAAGAATCTGCATTCTTGCTCTATTCATAACCTTCAAAATCCTCCTCACAGAATATTTGAATATCTGTCTATATTATACAACGTTTTGTGTTTTTATGCGAAATTTTTTTGCATTTTTCACGAAAAAATTTGAAAAATATTTTCAGAGGGGTGGAGGAGGCCCTAAAAATCACTCTCTGGCGGCTTTTGAAGCTACTTTATCCTGATACATAATACTATCCGCGCGTTTAAATACATCATTTATACACCGGTCGGTATTTTTATCATATATGGCCATACCTATAGCGGCAGAATACCGTCGCCACGGGCTTCGGTGCTCATCTACTGCGGTGTCGGCAAAAACTTCCTTGATCTGGGAAAGGAGACTGTCTCTGTTTTCATAATCACTTTTTTCCAGAAGAACAACGAATTCATCGCCGCCGATTCTGAATACGGGCGAGTGTTCATAAACAACGCAGAGCTTGTGGCAGGCACCGAAAATATAGTCATTTCCGTGCTCATGACCATAGGTATCGTTGATTTTTTTCAGGTTATTAAGGTCAACCATCAGAATTCCGAACTCTGCGGTTCCTGAGTCTATATCCTGATCTATACGCATGGCAACATTGTCATACCAGGCCTTGTTCTTAACGTGGGTAAGGGCATCCTGATAGGCTACGGTATCCATATAGTTTACCTGGTTTTTCATGTCCTCAACCTGAACCTGGGCTTCAAGAATATTGCTTGCATAGGTGCGCATGTCCTCTGTCATCTGGCCTATGGCTTCAGACAGAGATTCAACCTCATTCTTTGAATGGATATGTGGATCGTTATATATCAATAGGTTGGGATCCGTCTGGGAATGACTGCTCTTGGCAAAGGCCGAGACACTTTTTTCCAGACGTCCGATGGGTTCTGTGATGCTGCGATTTGCCCATATTATGAAAAGAATTGAGAATGCTATACCAAGTATGAGAATAAGGATAATACAGAGTACCGTATATGTTCTGATAGCGAGCTGCACATCTTCTACCTCGATATCCACACACAAAAGGGCGAAATGTTCGCCTTTGCTGTTGATCAAAGGCTTGGAAATAGTGTAGTCATATCCCCAGGTAGTGAAATTTTTACAGAAGGATATGGTGTTTTTATCAAGTGCATCCTGATATACATAAAGATCCTTTTCTTCGTAAACATCATAAAGAATATAACCCAGGTAGTAGCCGTCGGGATCGGTTGCCCTTCCCTCGGCTGTATCTGCGGATATGATGTTCATCATTCCCTTCCTGTCACCATCCAGCACCGGTTTTACAATATAGAGGTAATGAATATCAAAATCCTCCATGATGGAATCCATAAAGGTGATAAGTTTGATGAATTTCTCGGATTCGACACCTGTTTCGACGCAGGTGGACAGATCCTCTATGTCTATATGGCTGTAGACATAGTTAACAATGTCAATCATTCGCTTGTTATATGAACGATAGATTGCCGTCGTGAAGGTTTGGTATGTAATTATGCTGAATAATACGCACAGCGTTGTGAGAAAACCTAACATGAATAGGATTATGCTGCGCTTTAATGGTTTCTGCGTTGTATTCATAGCATCATCACCCAAAAGGTCACAGTATCAATAATATTGTATCCAATTTTGACGGGAAAATGTTAACGAAGCACATTTCTTAATAAAGAAATAAGAGGTAATTTATAGGTTTTTAACAGATGCTGATAATATGTTTGACCAAAGCGGTTGTTTTGCTTACTATTTACTGTATAGGAATTGAGAGGAAAATCATTGGGATGAAAATACGATTTATAGAACCGGGGAACAGGCCTTATAAAAAGACCATTCTAAACTATTTTGTTTACGATAGGTATATAAGGACTCCTTCCGTCGGGCTTAACACGCTTGCAACAATAGTAAAGAAAGAGATTCCGGATACATATATGTACAGTGAATCAATTTCGAAGATTAAATATGATGATGTGCTTGATGCAGACATTATCTTTTTGGGCATATTTACCTTTGCTGCGGTAAGGGGCTATGAACTTGCCGATTTTTTCAGGAAAAATTCCTCCGCAAAGGTTGTGCTAGGAGGCCTTCATGCCTCGATGAATTATGAGGAGGCAATACAACACTGCGATTATGTGATGCTGGGAGAGGGCGATGAGACAATAATGCCTCTGATACGGGCAATCGAGCGCGGAGAAGAGCCATCAGGTAAGGGATATGCCTATCTGCGCGGCGATGAGCTTGTTAATACGGGTATGCCGGAGCCTCCGACTGATCTTGATCTTATCCCCGACAGGGATCTCATTCACAATTACAGGAAGATGGTGGGGCACATGACCATCTGGCCTCAGGTTCATGCCTCAAGGGGCTGCCCGCACAACTGCGATTACTGCGCTCTTGTGAGACACTTTGGCCATTGCGTCAGGAAAAGATCCCCGGAAAATGTCGTAGAGGACATCAAATACTCGATCGACTTCTTTCACAAGGGAAAGCTCAGACTTTTAAAAGATCTGTGGATTACGGATGACAATTTCTTTGCTGACAGAGAATGGGCGATAGCTGTTTTAAACAAGATAATCGACAGCGGAATAAAATACCGCTTCAACATACAGGCGAGGTACGAGGTCGGATTTGACGATGAGATGCTTGAACTTCTAAAGAAAGCGGGTTTTTTCGAGCTTGATATGGGAATTGAGTTTATAGACGACGATTCCTTCAAGACATATCACAAGAAGTCGACCAAGACCGAGATAGAGGAGTCGATCAGGAATATTCAGAGACATGGAATGAGTGTCAGAGGACTTTTTATTCTGGGATCTGATAATCAAAAGGTCGGCTGCGGCAAGGAGCTTGCGGATTTTGTCATAAAAAATCATATCCAGGGCGTTCTTATCCAGTGCATGTACTTTGTCCCGGGCACTCCGGTGTATGAGAAGAATAAAGACAAGCTTCTTCATACAAGGTGGGATAAGTACAACGGAAATGCGGTACACAGACCAAAGAACATGACTCCGTACGAGCTTCAGCTTGAAAATATCGATGCCAGCAGAAGGATATATTCTCCCAAAAGGCTGTTACAGGCGATATTATTTGAGGATTTTGTTCATAAAATACTTTTTATCGGTGAGTTCTTCTGGCACTGGAGCGTAAGGAGTGACATGAAGAAGGAGCTGCCGTATTTAAAACAGGTGTCGCAGACATCGGTTATGTCGAATTCGGATAATAAAAAATTAGTGGTTTCTTGAAAATAAATCTTATGAAGAAGGGGGAAAGAAAAGAAACATGGCTATTGCAGGTAATATCAGCGAGAAAGAGCTCTATGATGCGATTCTCGCCTTTGATGAAAGCGAGGAGGCGCAGGACTTCTATTACAAGATAATGGATACGCCTACCGGTCGAAAAAACAAAAGCGGAAGTGATGAAACAGTAAGGGATAGGATTTTAAAGGCCTATGCAATGCTGTTCTGCGAAGAAGCGGGGCTGGCGCCCGGTGAAAAGGCGGGAGTTGATGAGGTTGCCGATACGGCTGACAGGCTCTATATTGGTTCTCTTGGCTATGATCCACAGCACTGGTACCGGATGAAATATCATTTTCCGGTGATTGACGAGGA
This sequence comes from Butyrivibrio sp. AD3002, assembly GCF_000420905.1. Taxonomy (NCBI): domain Bacteria; kingdom Bacillati; phylum Bacillota; class Clostridia; order Lachnospirales; family Lachnospiraceae; genus Butyrivibrio; species Butyrivibrio sp. AD3002. Next base: position 116,795 of record NZ_ATVV01000008.1, read on the forward strand.
CAACTACGACAGATTTGCAGCACTTGTTCTTTCCGATATGAATGCGGGACCTTTACACGATGCGGCATTAAATGATGGCGAAACACTGGTGGTTGGAGAGGCAGATCCTCTTCATATGACTGCAGAGCAGAGGAAGAGCCAGAGTGTAAAATCGGTTTCAATGACATTGGGGGGTCAGTGATGAACATATTAGCTGTGGATGAGGACAAGGAGTCCCTGAAAAAAATAAAGAAGATTATTGAGACAGTGTCTCCGGATGCGACGCTGTTTTCAAGTGACAGTTCGCTGGCCGCACTCGCTACGGCTCGTGAGACGGAGATGGATGTAGTGGTTTTGGAGACAGAAATGTCTGAACTTGGGGGAATAGATCTTGGCGGATATTTAAAGGAGCTTAATCCCTATATCAATCTTATCTATCTGACTAAGCACACAGAACAGGCCTATGAAGCCATGAAGCTTCATGCCAGCGGATATATCAAAAAGCCGGGCACTAAGGATCAGGTGAAGAGTGAGCTCGAATCCCTCAGATACCCTGAGATACGAAAGAAATATAAGAGAGTTTTTGCTCAGACTTTTGGCAATTTTGAGTTATTTGTTGACGGGGAACCTGTTGAATTCAAATACAAAAGAACCAAAGAGATAGTAGCGCTTCTCATAAATAACAAGGGTGCGCAGACTACAAATGGAGAAATAATCGCATCCCTTTGGGAGGATGACGGAGATCCCGAAAAGAAGCTGTCCTACCTGTGTAACCTTCGTCAGGACCTTCAGAACACCTTCAAGAAGCTTAAGCTTGACGGAATTATCCTGAAACAGCGAGGAAGCCTTGCCATAGCAAAGGACAGGATTGAATGTGACCTCTATGACTGGCTTGAAAAGAAGAAGGATTCCAAGTATAAGTACATGGGCGACTATATGAACCAGTACAGTTGGTGCGAGTTCTTCCATGCAGAGCTCGATGAGATAAGCTATGACATGGAAGAGGATGAGTAAAAACTGATTAATCCTGTAAAATTGCGGAGAGTTTTCCGTTTGACAGAATCGACAGATGCTGCGTTGCGCGAGACATTGCTGTATAGAGGCAGTGTCTGCCGGATTCGTCATCGGGATACGACTCCGAATCGGCGTCGGGCAGAATTACATGGTCGAATTCCAGACCTTTGGCAAGCGCAAGCTCCAAAAGAAAAGCACCACTTTTAGGCAGGGCATCGTGCCCTGTTATTATTTGCGGAGAATTATCCTTTAGCATAGCTGAAATTTGTTCAAGCCTATATTCGTTTCTGCAGATTATGGCCGTAAGGCCTTCTTTTTTTTCATATTCACTGATAAGAGCTGTCAGTTCTTTCAGGTATTCCTTATCCGAACTGCATACCTTCACCGAAACCGGCTCGCCGGGGCGTTTTACGGAGGAAATCATCATCTTTTTCTCCGGAGGCAGAATGGAAGCGAACATATCGGTGATCTCAGGTGAGCTTCGATAGCTCGTCATGAGAGGAAGCTCTGTGAAGCGCTTTTTATCTGCTTCTGCCATCTCCTTAAGCTCGGCAAAAGTAACCGTACCTTCACGAATTGCCTGGAATTCATCTCCAAGGAGCATGAAGCGGGCATTCGGGAAATACTTTGCAAAGACCATCATCTGTGCCCTTGTGTAATCCTGCACCTCATCAACCATAACATAACGCATGTTACGATCGCATATGCCGGTAAGTTCCATCCTTGTATAGAGCCATTCTGCGGCTGTTACACGGGTTTTGCCCAGGATGCGTCTCGCAACATGGAGGGCGTTTACCCACCTGCAGCGTCTGATATTGGAGAGTGCTCCTCCAAAATCGTTCTCTGCGCGGTTATCCTCTGCCTGATCGGACTTTGCCATGCTTCCGGAGGCATTTTCGTTATCATTTTTTTCAAGGTGGCGAAGAGAGTTCTTGACCTTGTGCTCAAGTTCATCGGATACGGTCTGGATAAGGCGTATTCCCATGGGGAATTTCCTGAATTTATTTACTACGGACAGGACTTCCTTTTTGGACATAACAAGATTGCCCTTGTGCGTTATTTCATAAAAATCCGCAGCCTCGGGCGTCAGTGTCGGAAGTACGTCGTGTATCTTCTGAAGATTCTCCGCCTCAGTGTAATCGTATTCATCATCGGAAAAAGGAACATGCACCATCTGAAGAAATTCGCGCCAGGTAAGCGTCAGAGGGTTTGTCTCGCCCATATCCGGGAGAACATTGTCAATATACTCACGAAATACCGGGTTCAGTGTCATAAGGCACACCTGGTCGGGGCGGAGAGTGTTTCTTTTTTGATAGAACAGATACGCAATTCTCTGCAGCAAAACAGAGGTCTTTCCGCTTCCGGCGATACCGTTTACAAGGAGCACGGGCACATCGGGATAGCGGATGACGGTATTTTGTTCCTTCTGAATGGTTGCAGTAATAGCCTGCATCTTGTCGGAGTGCGTCTGGGAGAGCGACTGCAGGAGCATGGGATCCTCAATCGCAATCTGCGTATCAAAATAGGCCAGAAGCTTATTTTTATGCAGATCAAACTGGCGACGAAGCTGCAGATCAACAGGGATTTCCCTGTCTTCAACGGTGTAGTGAGTGTGGCCGCTCTCCTGATTGTAGTAAACCTCGGCAATGGGAGATCTCCAGTCAACAACCATCTGGTCATAGCCGTTTTCGGAGATGGCAGCACGGCCTATGTAATAGTTTTCAGGTTCCTCGGATGGATCAAACTGCAGCTGGATTTTTGCAAAATAAGGAGACTCAAGGAGCTTGTTCACGCTTGTGAGACGATTTCCAAGAGAATTGCTCTCTACGTTGTAAGTATCGATATAGCGGTTCCATACCTCGATCTCGGCCAGGGTTTCCATCGTGGTCTCGATGTCCGCGTAATCGAAACGTATGTTATCGCGGATATCATTCTTGTCGTCCAGCGCCTTTTCATCGAGGGCTGCGATCTGCTCCTCGAGGTCGTTTTTCATCTTGAGAAGCTTGTCGTAGGTCTCCTGTAAATGCTGTTGTTCTTTGTCAAAAATCTCTTTTTCCATTCGTGTTACCTTTAAAATTCATTCAAAATTCTTTATATTTCTGTTTTCGCCTTTTCAATTGCGGCTATTATTTTATCACAAAAAGTGTCAAATTCCGGATCTTCCTCGTATTCCTCAGGATGAGAGAGGACGTAATCAACTGCCAGACGAACTCCCTTATGGAAGGGAATAGTGGTAGTCATTTGCGGAACGAGTCTTTTTAGCTTGCTGTTGTCAAAAACAACTGATACGGCCTTGTCTCCGAGAAGACTTCCTTCGAAATCCATATCGTATTTTTCACCTACATCACTTAAGAAATCGGATGAAACATGGTAAGCCTTTAGTTTTACTCCGAGAGCATCCGCGATAGTCTGATATATCTGATCCCAGCTAAGGACTTCGTCACCTGTTATCTGGAAAGCCTCGCCTATGGCATGTCTGTTGCCCATGAGACCGGTAAAGCCGATCGCGAAATCGCTGTTAAAGGTAACAGCCCACAGAGATGATCCGTCGCCCTGAATTATGACGGGTTTTCCCTGCTGCATGCGCTTTATAACCTGGTAGAATCCTTTTTTGCCATGCACACCGAGCGGAATATGTCTCTCGTCGTAGGTGTGGCTGGGCCTTACTATGGTTACGGGGAAGCCCTCTTCGCGGTATTTTTTCATGAGAAATTCTTCGCAGGCGATCTTGTTTCTGGAGTATTCCCAATACGGATTCGCCAGAGTTGTTCCTTCGGTTATGATATAGCCTGCTGCGGGTTTATTGTAGGCAGAAGCAGAGCTGATGAAGATGTACTGCTTTGTTTTATCCTTAAAGAGTCTGTAGTCTCGCTCCACGGCCTTCACATCAAAGGCGATGAAATCGCTTACCACATCGAAATCCATGCCGGAGAGCTTCTCTGCGACATCGCTTTCATTATATATATCAGCTGTTATTTGTTTTACTGAAGAAGGGACATCGCCCTTGCGATTTCCCCTGTTTAAGAGGTATACCTCCCATTGAGGATCCTCCGACAGTCTTCTTACTATTCCCATACTGATGGTACCCGTACCACCGATAAAAAGTGCTTTCATGCTGTAACCCTCCTTTTTATTCATATGAATAGTATAAAACATTTTTGAGGAAAACAAAAAATAATTACCGAATGACAAAATATTTATAGTTTTATGATTGGCATAGTGGTTAAATAACAACTAACGTTTCTATGAAAGGTGGACTTTAAAGTGAAGAATGCAGATAAAGACTGGCAGTTTCCAAGAACCAGACTTGAGTGGCTCTGGGATAACATGGAGGGATATAAGGCGCTGTATATCGTTTCCGTTGCCGGTACATTTTTATACAACATGATGCAGCTGACGGTTCCGTATTTTTCATCACAGATAGTAGACAAATTCCTCTCGGGACCTGAGGCGAGAGCCAATTTCAGTGCTCATTCCGATGAGTTTTACAGGCTTATTTTCATGATGATATTCTTCACAATTCTAAGGTGTATCATCGTGTACGCGGATTGCGTGGGATACGAAGTGGTGTCCCAGGGAGTCCTTTTCAGAGTGCGAAATTTCATTTATGACAAGATTCAGAGACAGGACATGAAGTTCTACAGCACCTACAGGACCGGTGACCTCATGACCAGAGTTACCGGTGATCTGGATGCCGTAAGGCACATGATCGCCTGGGTTGTGAGAATGCTGGTTGAGGCGTTTTCGCTTATTTTGGCCGTCGGAATCTATTTTGTGTTCATGAACTGGAAAATGGCGCTCTGTCTTCTCGCAGTAGCTCCGCTGATCTTCATTATAATAATGGCTTTTAAGCTGCAGGTTGCGCCTATGCATGCGCTCCTTAGGGAAAAACTGGCCAAAATGAACACAATGGCGCAGGAAAATATCTCCGGAAATCGCGTGGTTAAGGCTTTTGCCAGGGAAGACTATGAGATAGAGTCTTTTGATGAATGCAACAGGGACTACCGTGACACCAATAAGAAGACAGCTATGATCTGGCTTAGATATTTCCCGATAGTTGAAACCTTTGCAAACCTGCTTCCCATTATTCTGCTGCTAGTAGGCGGACTTTTCCTTATGGGCAATCAGATGACAATGGGTGAATATGTGGCTTTTTCCGGACTTATCTGGGCCATCGCCAATCCCATGAGACAGCTTGGAAATATCATGAACGAGTTCCAGAGATTTTCGGCGGCGTCTGTAAAGGTCATGGAAATCTACTACTCAGAGCCGGAGATTGTGGACAAGGAATACACGGCCCTTATGCCCAACAGATTTGAGGGCAAGGTCGAGTTCAGGGATGTGAGCTTCCAGTATTCGGACGGTAAGCTTCCTGTTTTGAAAAATATATCATTTACCGCTGAGCCGGGGCAGACTGTGGCCATTATGGGAGAGACGGGCTGCGGAAAAACATCGCTTATACATCTTATTCCCAGATTCTACGAACCGACGGGAGGCCGCGTGCTTGTTGACGGCGTGAATGTGCAGGATATTGCACTTCATCAGCTTCGAAGAAATATCGGACTTGCGACGCAGGATGTTTTGCTCTACTCAGACACTATTGATGGAAATATCGCCTACGGAGATCAGCTGCTAAGTAAAGAGGATGTCATGAAGTACGCGAAATATTCTCAGGCTTCCGATTTTATTGCAAAGATGCCTGAGGGCTATGAGACGATTGTCGGAGAGAGGGGAGTCGGATTGTCGGGCGGACAAAAGCAGAGAATTTCTCTTGCCAGAGCACTGGCGGTGAGACCCTCGATACTTATACTTGATGATACGACCTCGGCGGTTGATCTTGAGACCGAGAAGGCAATTCAGGATAGCTTGCGGGATCTTGATTTTAAATGTACGAAGATAATCATTGCCCAAAGAATATCCACGACAAAGGATGCGGATCAGATTCTAATCATGCAAAACGGTGAGATTACTGAGCGGGGCACACATGAGGAACTGATAAAACTTGGCGGATACTACGCGGAGCTTGTAAAGCTTCAGATGGGGGCATAACAGATGGCCAGAAATACATATAAACAGGATGAATTATTAGAGGAGCCTTTTGATATAAAGCATCTCCTTAGGGCATCGGGATATATTAAAAAGCATATTGGTGTGATGCTTGTGGCGTTTTTGCTGTCGGCGATTGCCGGGGTCACAGCCCTTGTGAATCCCGTTATTGTGCGTAATGCACTGGATGTGGCGATTCCTGACGGGAACAGAGTGCTGCTCTTTAGGCTGGTTATAATATCGGCTGCTTTGTATGCACTTAGCATCTTCTTTTCACTGGTGCGCTCAAAAATAATGGTTAATGTGAGCCAGGATATCATCTATCAGATAAGGAACGATCTGTTTGAGCACCTGCAAAAGCTTCCTTTTCAGTATTACGATGACAGACCGCACGGGAAAATACTGGTAAGGGTGGTCAATTACGTAAATTCGGTTTCGGACATGCTAAGTAACGGTCTTATCAATATCGTACTTGAGATTCTGAACCTCATATTTATTGTAATTTTCATGTTTTACGTCGATGTTCAGCTTAGTCTCGTGGTACTGGCGGGCGTTCCGGTGCTCATGATTTTCATGTTCTGGATCAAGAATAAGCAGCGCCGGGCATGGCAGATGGTTTCCAATAAAAACTCGAATCTGAATGCGTATCTTCAGGAAAATATCGTTGGTGCCAGAATTACACAGATATTCGCCAGAGAGGACGAAAATGCAAAGATTTTCAGGGACCTTTCGGATGACTGCAGAAAAACCTGGATGAAGGCCATATACTACAGTACATCAGTATGGCCCGGAATAGATACCATCTCGGTATTTGTAAGAGCAGCCATCTACTTCTTCGGACTTGTGATATTTGCAAACGGTCACCAGAGTCTCGGAACGATTGTTGCCATATCAAGCTATGCGTCCAGATTCTGGCAGCCGATCATGAACCTTGGAAACATTTTTAACGGCTTCATCAATAATATCGCGTATCTGGAGAGAATCTTTGAGACTATGGATGAGCCCGTGACTATTACGGATGAGCCCGGAGCAATCGAGCTTGCGCCTGTAACGGGCAGGGTAGAATTTCAGAATGTCTCATTTTCCTATGAAGAAGGAAAAGAAGTTCTGCATAATGTGTCCTTTACTGTGGAGCCCGGGGAATCCATCGCACTTGTGGGGCCAACCGGCGCAGGCAAGAGCACTATCGTAAGTCTTATATCGAGATTTTATAATGTTGATAGCGGCAGGATTCTTATCGACGGACAGGACATTTCCAAGGTGACATTAAAATCTCTCAGGGAACAGATGGGTATAATGCTGCAGGATAGCTTCATTTTCTCGGGAACTATCGAGGATAACATACGTTACGGAAAACTTGATGCATCTAAGGAAGAGATAATAAAAGCATCGAAGACTGTCTGTGCACACACATTTATCAGCGGCATGAGCCGGGGATATCGCACAGAGGTTAAGGAGAGAGGAGCACTTCTGTCTCAGGGGCAAAAACAGCTTATCTCCTTTGCGCGGACACTTATCTCGGATCCGAGAATTATGGTACTGGATGAGGCCACGTCCAGTATCGATGTTCAGACGGAAAAAGACCTTCAGAGAGGCTTGAATGCTATGCTGGCCGGCAGAACCAGCTTTATAATAGCGCACCGCTTATCGACCATTACAGGTTGTGACAAGATAATGTATATCAATGATGGCGGTATCACCGAGTGCGGTACACATGAGGAACTTATGAAGAAAAAGGGTGATTACTATCACCTGTATACGGCTCAGATACTCTCTGATGCCCGCCCTGCATAGGGCTATTTTGATGGAGTAGGATATTATGAAAAGTAACATAACAGATATGACGACAGGGAATCCGGCAAGACACATCCTGGTGTTTGCCCTCCCTACACTGATTGGAAACATTTTCCAGCAGATATATAATCTCGCCGATTCGATAATTGTCGGAAGATTTGTCGGAGCAGATGCATTTGCCGCTGTCGGTGCCACAAGCTCCATAACTTTCCTGTTTTTTGCGCTTTGCAACGGTATCGGAGGTGGCGGCGGTATTGTTGTGTCGCAGTATTACGGAGCCCACATAGACAGCAAGGTGAAAAAATGTATAGTTAACACAGGCCTTATTATGCTCTTGGTTCCGATATTTTTCGGAGCGCTGGGATTCCTTCTTGCACCTCATCTGCTTAAACTTCTGGGAACACCGGAGCTTATCATAGGAGATGCCATATTATATGTGCGCTTTATGTGTATCGGACTTTTGTTTGTATCCTTGTACAACTATTTGTCTTCAATGCTGCGTGCGCTCGGAGACTCCAGAACACCACTGTATTTCCTGATAATATCAACTGTTATAAATATCGTGCTTGATATTGTGTTTGTGTGCGTTTTCAGGCTTGGAATCAAAGGCGCGGCTCTTGCCACTGTTGTGGCGCAGTTTATTTCTGTGGTACTAAGTGCAATATATGCATACAAAACCAACAGATATTTCCGCTTTGAGAAGGAAGACTTCGAGATATCAATGCATATGACCTACAAGATTATTCGCCTTGGAGTGCCCATGTCGATCCAGTTCGGACTCATTGCGATTTCAGCCATGGCGGTTCAGCGAATAGTCAATTCCTACGGAACGACTGTAGTGGCAGCTTTTACAGCCACAAACAGGATAGAGCAGCTTATTCATCAGCCCTATGCAACGCTGGGAGCATCCCTTGCGACCTACAGCGGACAGAACTTCGGAGCAAAAAGAAACGACCGCGTCTATTCGGGTTACAAGAGCGGTCTTGTTATTATGGCCGTATTCACAGCTATTCTGGTATTTACAATGCAACTGTTCGGAAGAGCTATTTGCAGTATGTTTGTGACTGATACGGAGGTTATAACTCTTGGTGCTGACGGACTTAAGATTACAAGTCTGTTCTATCTTGCGCTCGGATTAATTTATGTTGTTCGCGGAGTCCTGACCGGCATAGGAGATGCGTTCTTCTCCCTGTTCAACGGTGTCATAGAGGTCATCGGAAGATTCACCATACCGCTCCTTCTGACCTCATACCTCGGCTTCGGAGCGACCGGTATCTGGCTTTCCTCCGGAATCGTCTGGCTTATCAGCGGCGTCACCGCCTGGCTCCGCTACTACACCTATTTCCAGAGAAAACGTCTCCACACCCACGCCAGCATCCAAACCACCTGAGGTAAATAACTTCGCACGGCAGCCCCCTTGGCCCGGCCCCAAACCATATGCTCAGATGAATCGTCATCTTGGCGAAATTCATCACGCTCTTTGTTTGTCATCATGCGTGGGGCAACATGTTTGAAAGATGTTTGCTTAAAGCCACTAACGTTCTTAAGACTTTTTGCTGCTATATCCATTCGCTTGAATTTTCTAATGCTCACGCAGATTTCTTTTATTGTGCATGCTCGCTATAATCGCTTTTTCAAAGCTCGCTATCTCGCATGCACTTAAAATCTGCCATGTGAGCATAAGAAAATTCAAAGCTCAGAATAAATTGCTAAAAAGTCTTAAGAACGTTAGTGGCTTTTGCAAACAGCCTTGAGTTTTGACCCACGTATGAATTAAAGAAAACAAAGAGCGTGATGAATGTTCTTCGCCAACTGACGATGAAAATGAGCATATGGTTTGGGCCCGGGCCATGGGGTCTGCCGTGCGAAGTTACTGCAGCAGTTTTAGGGAGTATTCGTAGGCGAAGAGGGCGTCCTTGTCATCGAGGCGTATGTCGAAGAGCTGTTTCATCTTGTCGAAGCGGTAGAAGAGGGTGGACTTGTGTATGAAAAGCGCATTTGCTGTGGCAGGTGCGCTTCTATTATTGTCGAAATAAGTTTCCAGAGTGCTGATGTAGTTCGTTCCGTGCTCCTCGTCATGTTTTTTCATGAACTTGATGGAGGGGTGGATTGAGGCACGGACCATTGATTCTTTGTTCGCGGAGCTAAGTATGTGTTTTAAGTAGTAATTACGGTAATAAATAATGGGTGATTCGTTAAAAACAGGGAGTCTCTGCGACAAAAGTCCCTGGCACTGGCTGAAATAGGCGGAGCTTTCACTCAATTTGTCATAAAGATAGCTTACGGTTCCTATCATGTGATTCATTGTAAGGAAGGTTTTCAGCCTCTTTTCAGTCTTTGGAGTCATGGCTTCCATTTTTGATGTGGAAACAAGAGTTATAAAACGGTTACCGAAGATACCGGTCACACTGTTTGAAAAGATGGTGGAAAGCTGCTGGATATAGATATGGTAAGCCATAAGCCTTCTGGAGGTGGCGGTAAAGCTGCTGGCAATGATGTAGTAGTATTCCTTCGGCTTTATTCCCAGAAGCGACAGCTGGTTCACAGCGGTTTCTTCATCATAGTGGCGCCCGAAAAGATCCCGCAGGAACATATCATATTTGATGCCCTGGGGATTTCGGTAACTGTCGTCCTTTTGCAGCTGTATTGATACCATCTGGGCGAGGGAGTGAATGAGGTCAAGATCACTTTCTGTGTGTTCGCGTTCATTACATCTTATGCAAATATAGCCCACAACTGCATGTTTTATTCTTATGCTTTCAAATATCCAGTCAAAATCGCTTTCTTCAAGCTTCACGGCGAAGGGATATACCGAGTGGTAGATTCTTTCGGTAACTTTCTTTTGTTCCATATCCTCGGAGTATTTAGCTTTGACGGATAGTCTGTTGTTCTTTATTTCCAGGTTCTTATCCTCGGAAACATCGGGGAAGGATGCCAGAATTCCATAACTACTGTCACAGACCACGACGGGATTATTGAGGTATTTGTATGCCGTCTGAAGGAGGGCGTCGATACCGTAGCCGTTGTGCAGGATACTGAAAAGACTTCGCTTTTGCACATCTATGTTTTGATATGCCAGAATTACATCCTCCATAAGGTTGTACAACTCTAATATGTTCAGCTCTTCTTCTATATAAAGGGAGTCCGAGGCAGGAGTGTTCTGACCGGTTCCTATGAAAAGGATATCGCCGTAAACCTCCGCCTTTCCAAAGGTTTTGTAATCTGCAAGATACAAAATATTCGGCATCAGATGCTCAATGTTGGCATCATTTTCGTTAAAAAAGCGTATTCCGTCAATTGAATGCCTTTTTTGATAGTTTCCATGCACTTTTAAATCGTACTTTTTCTCTATTGCATCCAGAATATCTGAAATATAAGCCATTTTACTGCTATCTCCCGTTTTTTAAGTAAATTTTCGTTGCATCCGACAAACGTCGGAAAAAGTATACATTATTTTGAGATTTTACTCAATGGCTGTTGGATGTAAAGGGAAACTCTGAATGATAAATTCTTAACTATCAGAGCGAATTCTGAATTAAAAGGAAAAAGGGAGAATTTTTATGAGTATCAAAGTAATGGGCGTTACAGCCGGAAGAAAGAACAGCAACAGTGAGATCCTTTTAAAGGAAGCACTCATTGCATGTGAGGAAGCCGGCGCAGAAGTAACTATGATCAATCTTAGGGATTACAACATTCTGGATTGTACCGGATGCACATCCTGCACCATCGGTATGTCACAGGGCAAGAACGTAGGATGCGTACTTGATGATAAGGACGATAAGAAAAAGATCATGGATGTCCTTCTTAGTCAGGATGCGGTTATCTATTCAGTTCCTACATATGATCTTATGCCATCCGCCAATTATCTGACATTTGCACAGAGAAGTCTTAGCTACGAGACAGCATTCCTTGAGACAATCGGTGCCATCGAGCACAGAGACAGGGTTGCAGGTCTTATCTCAGTAGGTGGATCAACAAGAGCATGGCAGTCAATGGCTCTCGAGGGACTTCAGGCAACAATGTTCACAACTGACATGAAGGTTGTAGACATGATCCTTGCAACAAGAGTTCCGGGCCCGGCACAGTGCCTGCTGGATGACGAGCTCATCGCAAGAGCACACAAGATGGGTGAGAACATCATCGAAGCTGTTAAGACTCCCGTAGAGGAGAGAAAATGGCTCGGCGACGAGAACATGGGATGGTGCCCGAACTGCCACTCAAATGCACTTGTTCTCGGTGAACCTCAGTGGGACGGCCTTCACTATCCTATCGAGTGCCAGGTTTGCGGCGCAGGCGGAAACCTCGAGCAGACAGAGGATGGCAAGTGGAAGTTTGTTATTCAGGAGGATGGCCTCTTGAAGGATCGTACAACTGTTGAGGGAAGAGCAAGACACCTTGAGGAGATCGGACATACTCAGGGCGGATTCTTCGGAAATCCCGAGAACAGAGAGATTGTAGGTAAAAAGATCATCAGATATAAAGAGAAGAATTTCAAGGGAATCTAATACTTTTCGGAGGATATGGCAATGAAAAAGAGTTTTAAATATCGCGCAGTGAATGCGCTTATTATGAACATTCCGATAGCACTTGCTATTTCACTTACAGCACAGCTGCTTGCGATTCACACGGTTATACCGCAGTTGCTTTTAATCAATTTCCTTATTGCTTATGTAGTGTCTTTTGTGGTTGGCGTGACACTTCCCTGTGTCGGATGGGGAATCGGATTTGCGAATTTCTGCAAGACAAAGCCGAATACACTTCCCTTTGGTCTTTGCATCAACGCAGTTGTGAACCTTACATATGTTGTGATCAACAGCCTGATTCTTACATATTTTAATGTGGTTATTCTGAATCATGCACCTATCATTGCATATTTTATCGGAATGGCAACGACATTCATTCCGATCTATATCGTCGGATACATTGTTTCCTTCCTTTGGAACCGTCCGGCAGAAAAAATGACAGAAAGTATTTGTGGCAACGAATAATTATTTGGAGGTAAGTAAAAATGAAACAGTTACAGTCAGATGTAATCGTAGTAGCAGCAGGCCTTTCAGGACTTGCAGCAAGTATTGCGGCAGCCGAGAACGGCGCAAGCGTAATCACTTTTGAGAAGTCATCCACCACAGGTGGTGCAGCAAACATGGGTATGGGCCCTCTCGGCGTAGGCTCCAGAATTCAGAAGGATCACATGATTGCTCTTACACCCGGTGAAGCTTTCAGAAAGCACATGTATTTCACTCACTATCGTGTAGACGCAAGAATGGTAAGAGATTACTACTTCAAGTCAGGTGACACAATCGACTGGCTCATGGATATGGGCGTTGAGTTCGTAGGCGTTCAGAGAGCATTCAGTGCTCCTGAGGCTACAAGAGCTTACTCAGACGGTGAGTTCACATGGCACGTTGTAAAGCCTGAGGATGGCGGAATGCCCGGCCCTCGCTGTGCAACAGCTATGACAAAGAAGATGACAGAGAGAGCAAAGGAACTTGGCGTAGACTTCCAGTTCGAGACTCCCGTTAAGAAGATCATCATGGAGGACGGCGCAGCTGTAGGTGTAATCGCAGTTGACAAGAACGGTGAAGAGATCGAAGCAAGAGCAAATGCAGTAATCATCTGCACAGGTGGTTTCGGTGATAACCCGGAGATGATCAAGGAGCAGACAGAGTTCGAGTATGGCAACACAATCTACAACTTCGCTGTTCCCGGAATGAAGGGCGATGGTATCAAGATGGCATGGGAAGCAGGCGCAGGCCACGAGCCTTGCATCATGGAGCTTATGTATCAGCTTCCCGACAACATGAACCACTTCATCCTTGACGGTGCTTTCCGTCAGCCTTGCCTCTGGGTAAACAGAAACGGACAGAGATTCATGCCCGAGGATCAGATTGCAAACACAACCTTCACAGGTAACGCAATCGCAGCACAGCCCGGCAAGGTTGCTTATTCAATCTTCGATAGCAAGATGCTTAAAAAGTATAAGAAAAAGGGTCCCGATATCGTTTCTCACGTACATCCTCATGATCTTTTCGATCACTTCGATGAGCAGTGGAACGCAGACCTTGCAAACGGTTATGAGCCTATCGTACAGGCAGATACAATCGAGGAGCTGGCTGAGAAGGCAGGCATCGATGTAGAGGGCCTTGTAGCACAGATTGAAGAGTACAACGAGATGTGCGCAAACGGCTTTGATGAGATCTTTGAGAAGGATCGTGCATATATGCAGCCCATCGAGAAGGCACCTTTCTATCTTTGCAGAGAGAACGTTGGTGCATACGGCTCACTCGGCGGCGTAAAGATCAACCACAAGACACAAGTTCTCACACAGGATGCAAAGGTTATTCCCGGCCTTTATGCAGCAGGAACAGATGCATGCAACATCTTCGGAGACAGCTATCCCTTCATCCTTTCAGGAAACACAATGGGATTCTGCCTTAACAGTGGACGTATCGCAGGTGAGAATGCATCAGCAGGTTCCGAGAACTTTGATGATTTTGAATAAAAACAGAGGTTACAGGTAGATGAAGATTTTTATTGACGGAAAAGAAATTGAGGCAAGAGAAGGCGCATCCGTTCTTGATGCCGCCCTTGAAGCAGGCGTTTTTATTCCGCACCTTTGCTCCCATCCTGATTTGGAAGCAAAGGGAGGTTGTCGCCTCTGCTCTGTTGAGATTGACGGAGTGGAGGGGGCTGTGCCCTCTTGTAAAACAACTGTGACTGATGGCATGAAGGTCACAGTAAATGGCCCTGAGGCCGAAAAGGTAAGAAAAACTGCCATGGAGCTGATTCTTGCCACTCATCCCGCTGATTGTACAGGATGTCCCAAGTACGGAAAATGTGAGCTTCAGTCAATGTATCAGTACATGGGAGTAAGCCCGGAGCGCTGGAGAAAGAAATCGAGAGCAGTTCCGAATGATGAGAGCAATCCGCTGATTTCGCATCTCTTCACAAGATGCGTAAGATGCGGACGCTGCATCAGAGCATGCCAGGATATGCGTGGTGTTAAGGTTCTTGATTACATCAAGACCGACATGGGTATCAGAGCGGGAATCCCGGAGGGCAAGTCCCTCAAGGAAGCCGGCTGCAGATTCTGCGGCGCATGTATTGAGGTTTGTCCCACAGGTTCAATTGTGGATGCATTCCATTTGATGAAACCCGAGAGAACCTATGATGAAAACGTTGTACCTTGCAGAAGTACCTGCCCTGCACACATCGATATTCCTGAGTATATAAGAGCTGTGAAGGAAGGCAATTTTGATAAGGCGACAGCCATTATTCGTGAAAAGGTGCCTTTCCCGGAGACTCTCGGATCTGTCTGCACAAGAAACTGCGAGAGCCAGTGTAAGAGAGGAGAGCTCAATTCTCCTGTATCTATCTGCAGACTTAAGAGAGCAGCTGCTACGAATGAGAGCGGTGAGTGGAAAAAGAACGTCAGAAAGGATGCTCCCACAGGCAAGAAGGTTGCCGTTATCGGAGCAGGCCCTTCCGGACTTACAGCTGCTTACTACCTTGCAAAGAAAGGCCACGAGGTCACTGTTTTTGAGAAAAATGAGAAGGCAGGCGGACAGTGTCGCTACGGCATCCCCGCATACAGACTTCCCGATGAGCTCTTAGACAGAGAGATTGATACGATTCTTGAAGCAGGAATTACCTTAAAGACAGGCGAAGCCTGTGAAGAGCCCGCAAAGCTTCTTCAGAGCGGTTTTGATGCGGTTCTGGTATCCATAGGAACACATCAGGGAACCAAGCTTCCGATCGAAGGAAATGACCTTGAGGGCGTATATGTGAATGCAGACTTCCTTAAGGCTGCAAGACAGGGCAATCCGCTTCCTGTTGGTGATAAGGTTATGGTTCTCGGCGGCGGTAACGTTGCTTATGACTGTGCCCGCACCGCAATCAGACAGGGTGCTAAGGAAGTGCACATAGCTTGTCTTGAGAATCTTCAGCAGATGACCTCCTCAGAGGAGGAGAGAATGGAAGGTGAGCAGGAAGGCGTAATCCTTCACGCAGCGCATTCCTTCCTTAGGATAACAGGTGATACCAAAGCCACCGGAGTAGAGATCCAGAAGGTAAACAAGTTCTACTTCGATGAAAACAGAAAGGCTATCATCGAGCTCGAAGAAGGTTCAAATCAGATAGTTGAGGTCGACAATGTAATCTTTGCTGTAGGTCAGAAGCCTGAGGGAACAGACAAGATGGGCGTTGAGCTGACACACGGACCTTACATTGCAGCTAAGGACAGTGCAACCAGTGTAGAAGGTGTATTTGCATCAGGCGACGTGGTTACAGGCACAAAGTCTGTTATTGAGGCTATCGCAGGCGGAAGAGATGCCGCTGTGGCAATCGATAAATTCCTTGGCGGAGACGGCGATATCAGCGAAGTTCTGGTGGAAAGACAGGCTCCCGAGAAATACATCGGACAGATTGAGGGCTTTGCGGATCTTACAAGAACTGAAGCTGAGGTTATGGAAGCAGACAAGAGAAAATGCAGTTTTGATGCGATTGAGAAACCTCTTACCTGCGACCAGGCTAAGTGCGAAGCCGGAAGATGTCTGCAGTGTGATCTTAGAACGACAATAACCAAGGTTAAGCTTTGGAACGAGTATTAAGGAGGAAAAGATGAGTAGCGCAGATAAGATCAAAGAATTAAAAGAAGATCAGTGCGTGGTTGATGTCCTTCTTAAGGAAGTCCAGAGCCATCCCTGCCAGAACTGTGGCAAATGTGTTTTTGGATACGAAGGAATCACACAGCTGGAGATGATCTTAAAAGATATTACCGAGAAGAAGGGACGAAGCGGGGACAAGGCTCTTATGGAAGACCTTGCCGAGATGATGAAAACCCAGTCCCTTTGCGAAGATGGCGAAGATATTGCAGATGCAGTAAAGGAGGCACTTGGCAGTTACGGAGAGATTTTTGATGAGCATATCTCCAAGAAGGGCTGCCGCGCAGGTGTCTGCAAGAAGTTCATGACTTACCATATCCTTGCAAGTAAGTGCGTAGGATGCGGCGAGTGTATGGATGTCTGCGAAGACGACGCAATTCTTGGAAAGAATAAGTTCGTTCACGTAATTGTTATGGATGAGTGTTCACTGTGCGGCAAGTGTATGGAGGCCTGTGACGAGGATGCAATAGTTATGGCAGGTGCCCAGAAGCCTAAGTGCCCCACAAAACCCATTCCATGTAAAAGATAATTAACGAGGTTAATAACATGAAAAAATTTGGAAATTATTCAAGAAGCGTGTCCATAATCGGTGTCGGTTGTACACCCTTTATGTACACCGTAGATAATGAAGAAACAAACGGCCTCACAGAAGGCGAATTGTTTGGATATGCCGCACTTAAGGCTATGGAAGATGCCGGAGTTAACCCTCAGGATGTTGATTTCTACTTCCACGGCTGTGCGAGCCCTTTGAACGGTTCAAACTACCTTACCCCCAACGTTCAGATCGCCAACTGGTTCGGAATGAAGGGCAAGGGATCCATTCACCACTCAGAGGCTTGCTGCACAGGCTATCTTGCAATTGAGCAGGCTGTAAATGCGGTTGCATCAGGAAAATATGACTGTGTTCTTACAGGTGCCGTTGAGTTCGGTGATTCTACACCGAGCCCTGCCGATAATGTTGAGACACCCAAGCACCCTTATAAACGTGACAAGATGACAATGGAGAAGTTCCTTAAGACTACTTCATGGCTCTATGACAGAACCTACACCAGAAGCCTTATGGCAGGTCAGGAGCTCATCTATGATGACGCTGCAGAGTGGTATGTCCGCACAAGAGGCATCTCTGCTGAGGATATGAATAACACACTCAATGCAATGTGTATAAATAACAGACGTAATGCATCTGTAAACCCGCTTGCTATCGAGAGAACAACCTATGAGGAGCTCGCTGAAAAAGCCGGCATGACTCTTGATGAATACATGAACTCACCCTACAACCCGAAGATGGGTGATTTCCTCAGAGCAGGCGGACTTGAGCTTAAGTGCGACGGTGCTGCAGCATGTATCGTATGTGCTACAGAAAAGATTCCGGAAATTGCAAAGAACTTAAAGCATAAGCCCATCGAAGTTCTCGGAATCGGAAGTGCTGCCTGTGAGGCAACAACACCTCACTTCGAGGTTCGCGCAACAGAGGAAGCAGTAAAGCAGGTTTATGAGTCAACAGGACTTTCAGGAGACGATCTTGATCTGTTCTTTGCAAATGACTTCATCATCACATCTCACCTTGTATCTGCTGAGATCGCAGGATACCTTCCCTACGGCGAAGGCTGGAAGTACATCTGCGACGGACGTACTGCATGGGACGGTGACAAGCCGATCAACTCAAACGGCGGAAGAACCTCCTTCGGACACGCTCACGCAGCATCCGGACTTGCAGATATGTACGAGGCATGCAAGCAGATGTGGAATGAGTGCGGTGATCGCCAGGTTAAGAAACTGCCGAAAACAACAATGCTCCGTGGATACGGCGGTGCTCAGAACGTAGCCGCTATCATCATTCGGACAATGAATTAATAGGGAGGATGAGACCATGGCTATCAAATTAGAGAAAATAGTTGAGAAATTTTACACATCTTTGGAAGAAGGAAAAATTATGGGCCGTAAGTGCCCCAAGTGCGGACATGTTGAGTTCCCGCCCGTATATGCTTGTAACGAGTGCGGAAGCTATGAGACAGAGTGGTACGAGATAAGCGGAAAGGCTAAGCTTCACTCCATCGTACTTCCTGCAGCACTTTCCTCAAAGCCCGAATACAAGAAAATGGGCAAATTCGCATACGGCGAGGTCGAGCTCGAAGAGGGCACAAGACTTAACGCAGTTGTACGCGGAATCAGTAAAAAGAATCGTGAGGAGCTTTCCAAACAGCTTCCCCTCGATATACATGCAGCAATAATAGATCGTGACGGCGGCTTCAAGACCGTAATCTTCGATCTGGATGAGAAGTACCTCAGCTAAAGCCTTCCCCTTGGGGGCGCTCGACGTCCGGGGTTGCTACTCGTCCGGGGGACGAGTGCTTAGCAACGACCGGAGTGGAACGTAGACCGTCGGT